>JAFTUS010000045.1 GCA_017466125.1 Lentisphaeria bacterium
AACAGGAATCGACGTTCCAGACGATCATTTTTTCCATATTCCGCTTACTGGGGTTGTATATTGAGGCAGAATCCGCCACTAACGACGGTCGGATCGATGCCGTTGTGCAGACCAAAGACGCCATCTTCATCTTTGAATTCAAACTTGACAACGACCCGACTGCTCTGGAACAGATCAAAGAAAAAGAATACTATAAAAAATATCTGCTGGACAAACGCGATATTTACATTGTTGGCGTAAACTTCGATTCAGAAAAAGGCAATCTAATCGGCTGGGAAGATGAACTGATCGTGAAGTGAACTTTCTGATAATTGTCTTGACTCATTTTATCCCCCCTTGGCTGTAACAGCGTTTTGGGGTTTCATAGCAGACACCCCAAAACAAGCGTTTATCCAGTTGTACTGTTTTAATTACTTTGCCGTCAGGTGCAGAGCCATGATCCCGCAGGGGAAAGCGGCGGTATCTGCCTTGAAGACGAATTTCCCGTCACGGATATTTCCGGGAACGTCTCCCGCCTCTGCACCATCGCTGCGCAATGCAGTCACTTTGAAGTTCCGCTTCACATCCAGCCGGTTCTCGGCACTTCCCCGCCGCAACAGGATCGGCAGTGTACCGTTGTAGTTGCAGAGGGTCTTGCCTTCGCTGCCGTATTTCGCCCCGGTGTTGGCAAGATCGGTCAGTTGCAGCAGCAGGATATTCCGGCTCTGCCGGAGCGGTTTTTCATCCAGCGCGATCACGGTAACGGTCTGGAAAACGGAGGCGTTTTTCACCTGCAGGAAATCAGCGGTGAGGTCTCCTTTTTCCAGCGTGACGGATTCCACGTGCGGAGTTTTCACTGTGAAAGTCTGCTTTTTGCCGTTCAGGACAAGTTGTCCGGTGGAACTGACGGCAATGCGCTCCTGCTGCGCTTTCCGCCAGAGGGCGGCGATAGCCGGAGTCTTGACTGCGGAGAGTTTGGCGGCATCGGCAGCTGGGATCCGCTGAACTCCGGCAGGAACCGGATTTTTGCCGAAAACAGAACCGGTCTGGGCAATCAACCCCAGTTCAGAGAACATCTGGGGGAAATAGAGCGGGGAAGTTCCTTCAAAAATGTTTTCAGGGATGTCATAGGCATATTTTTCCTTTGCGGGAAGAACATTGCCCCGGTTGAAAAGCATGAAAATGATCCGGTCGGACAACTGCATCAACGGGTCGTTGCTTTCATCGAAAACCGTCGGAGCCCGCAAGGTCGTTGCCCCTGCCCGGCTGTGCGCCCAGGCAAAACGGTAGAGGCCATCCCAGTTCTGCAATGCGGCATACGCCCCCATCAACGGGCCGCCTTCCGCCCGGAAACGGTTGGGGTTGATGTAGTTGAACTCGGTTACGACAAAAGGTTTGCCGAAAATACGGGTCGGCAGCAGTTCCCGGGGCAGCTTCGCCATTCCCTGCATTGCAGAGAGCTGCGAATAAACCACAGGATGCGCCCAGGCGCGAATGGGGAAATTCGGATGATCGTGATAGCTGTGATTATCGACGATTTCAAACTTGTGACGCAATTCAGTCAGGCGGACAAACTCCCGATGGTTCAGACTGGTGAGCATTCCGTTGACTTTGAGGGTGTTTTTCAGGTAGTCCAACTGTTCATCGAGGACTTTGCCCTGCAACTCATTGAAGAACTGTGCCAAACGGTGCTGATTGGCAGAATAGCCTTTTTTCTGAAGCCACTCTTGATATTTTTCATCATAAACGCCTTTCATGCCGACGCTGGCATAACAGGCTTCAAGCACCTCTTCGTTGACCAGATTGTAGAGCCAGAGGGCGGGTTCATTGCGCCATTCGTTTCCGGTATAGGGGTTGCGGTGTTCCAGCAGTTTTTTTACAAATGTTTTCCAGTTTTCCATCGCCGCGCGGCTGACGGGCAGCAGCGGTTTCATGGCGGAAACACCGTACTGTTTGCACTCCGGAATATTGTCACCGGGTTTGAAGATACGGCTGCAATAGAGGTCAATGGTCACATAGATACCGTTTTTCGCCATGGCGGAGATCAGGTAGTCGAGTTGATCCAGTTTTGCGGGGTCAAAGGTGGTGGAGTTATCTGCATTTTTGTCGAGCAGTTCCGTATCGTAGTGGTGGATGCGCACGGAGTTCAACCCGGTACGGCGCAGAGCCAGAGCCAGTTCATCGGCTTCCTGTTTTGTCAGGTAGTTTGCGGAGAAAGCAAGATTTGTACCCAAAAAACGGATGCGTTTTTCCGGTGCTTTTTCAAATGCGAGCGTACCATCCGGACGGCTGATGACGCGGCCGTATTTTCCGGCGGGGGCTTCGATAAAGCGGGAGAAATCCAGCGGGGAACCGGGAATGATGTTTCTGCGGAAGTCCAGCGGCCGCCACTCTTTGTTTGCCGCAACGACATACTCTCTTTCCGGATTGGTGAAACGGAAAGGTCTGTCGGCGAGCGTGATACCGGCGATCATCCACATGGCGTTTTTATGCCGGGGAACGCGGTTCAGTTCCAGTTTGATGCTCACGGGGTCATTGCGCCGCAGCGCAAAGGGAGCGGCGTACAACCCCAGTTTGGCGTGCTGATTGACGCCTTCCCATGCGACAGCCGCATTTTTGCGCGGCATGGGGTTATGCCAGTTGCCGCTGTCATCCTGCATTGAAACGGTGATTTTCTGACGGGAACCGTCGGCAAAGGTGACATGGATATAACCGAGGGGCAGTTTGCTTGCCGGTGTCCAGCAGGTCGCATGGAGAAACACCAGCGAACGCCCCCTGCTCCCGGCAGGGAGTTTCAGCGTCACGGGTGACGGATCGACCGTGCGCCCCATGACAATGGAACTTTTGCCGTTGTTGCGGGCAGGATCAATAATGTTGAAAAAGACGTTTTCGACCTCAACACGGGAGGCTTTGAAAGAACTCAAATCATTTCCCGATCCCTGATCGTTCCAGCCGCCCTTGCCGTTATCGGGTTCATCGTCGGCGAAACCCATGTTGGCAACTTTTGAAATATCCAGCGGCTGGCATTTGAGGGTTTCGACGGTCATATCCAAATCAATGGAGGTATTCTGCAATACGCCCGAGGCGGGTTTTCCGGTCAAGCGCAGTTCCATGCTGTTCCCGTTGGGGAAACGGCGGTTATCCTGTGCGGACAGATTGAAAGTGCCTTCCAGCGTCAAACGGGTGCCGCCGGTCAAATTAAGAACGATCTTCCGGGCATTGCGCACACCGGGAATGGCTTTTTTGCTGTACTTTTCGGGCAGCAGATAGGGTTTGCCGTCAACGGTGACATCATAAGCACCGTTGTCAACGGGCAGGACAAGAGCGACTCCGAAAAAGGGGATCTCCTGCGGTTTTTCCAGTTGCACGGAGGCGTGAAATTTGAATTTGTTTTTCCCGATGGCGGTCACACTTTCGGTAAAGAGAAGCGGTTCAGCCATCAGGTTCTGTTTTCCGGAAAGGATGATTTTACTGCCGGAACGCTGCTGTTTCAAATTGCCGCGGGGCGTTGACCATTTGCGGCTGAAACAACGTACTTCCAGCGATGCAGGCCCGATTTTGATCCGTCCGTCCCGGTCAGGAACGAGTTCCAGCCCCGAGAGCGGGAAGCACAACAGCAGAGAAAACAACGATATTTTCCGGAACAAATTCTTCATTTCTTACCTCAAAAAGCGTCCGTCAGAAATTGCGGTAAGCGTACCAATGTTTGGTCAGATTGATTGAGGAATGCTGGGTGGCTTCGACGTGATTATCAAAGTAAAGCACATTCACGCGACCGCTGTGCATATAGGCGACTCCTTTTGCAGTCAGGTACTTATCGGGATTGGATTCAGAAATATGCGCCCAACGGTATGCCTGCCAGTCGCTTTCCATTGTGGCAGCATTGTAAATTTCGATATGATGGGGAGCCCCGGGATTTCTCACCTTATCAAAGTTGTGAATACGTCCCCATGCACCGGAACCATCCCCCATAAACTGTTCACCGTTCTTGGCGTAAATGGTATAGGAGTAAAGTCCATTTTTCTGTGCAGTCTGCGGCAGAGGCTTGCCGGGACAAAGCATGGAGAAAGGAGTAATGTACACCAGCTCCCCGGTCAGCATGGCATTGTTATCCGCCGTCAAATTGGGATGATTGATACCGATATAATTGTAAAAGGCCTTGCTCTGACTCCAGGGAGAACCGCCGGATTCATTGCTGCTGTGACGGACGTCGAAACTGTTGAAGTCAGAGGCGTAAAAGACATTGGCATTGCCCAGAGACTTCATGTTGTTGGTACAGGCGATCGCCTGTGCTTTTGCACGTGCTTTATTCAGAGCGGGCAGAAGCATGGCGGCGAGGATCGCAATAATTGCAATTACGACCAAGAGTTCGATAAGCGTAAACGCTGCCCGGGGAGTCCAGAGGGGAGCCCCGCCCCCTCTGGTGGCGGCAGCAACGTCGCCGCCATTATCTGCCTTTTCTTTGCCTACTTTCTTTTCCCGCTGAAAAGAAAGTACGGTGAGAGTGAAGTGTTTTTGTTTCATTTTTTTACCTTTCTTTCGTTAAGGGGTTGTAAAAGGAACTTTTTTTACAAGGAATATTATACTTCAGAATTGAAAAATACGCAAGAGGTGTTATAGTAAAAAAAGACACCGAAAATAAAAAAAGGGCATAAAAAATGAAATATTTGCAAAATCCGGATATCTTTCAGGACGTGCGCGGCTCCTGTTGGAAATATTCGGAATCTTTTTGCGCTTACGGCTCCGGTTATCCGGAGGAAATGGAGTTTTGCAACTTCACAGATGCCCTGCTGCCGATACCGCTTTATTTACGCTATATCGGCCGCGGAGTCATGTACTCCCAATACAATCAGCGGCGGCTGCGTCAGGAGGTATTCCTCTCCATCATCGTGGTGGAAGAAGGGGAACTTTACGTCCGTTCCGGCAAAGATATCCTGTGCGTAGAAGCCGGAGAGTGCGTTTTTCTCAAACCCCACTTGCAGAACGACTTCGTCAATATTCCGGAGGAGTCTCCCAAAACTGTTTTCTACGAAATCATCCTGAACGGCAACGGGCTGGATGAACTGCTTTTGCTCTTCGGCATGGAACGGGTTTTATGGAGCGTATGTCCCGATATGGATTTTATAAAAAATATCTTTGAGCGCATGAAAAAACGGTGCGCAGAGCCGGACGCCCCCAACGTTCTTGCCGAACTTGCCGGAATGGGGATGGAGGTGCTTCAGCATTTTGCCGGGAACTGCCGTCAGCAACCGGTCCCCGAAGAGATCCAGAGCCTCTGCGATGAACTGGAAAGGCGCATGAGCGAAAAACTCAACATGGCAGAACTGGCACAGAAGCGGGGCGTCTGTCTGCCCGTTTTCAACAGGAAATTCCGTGAAGTGACAGGGACGACCCCCTACAACTATCTGAAACAACTCCGGTTGAAAAAAGCGGCGCAACTCCTCCGCTCCGGCTTGAACACCAAAGAACTCGTTTTGCAGATCGGGTACGAAAGCGAAAAAGCATTCCGGGCGGAATTCAACCGTTATTACGGCGTATCCCCCCGGAAATTCTGTGCTTCGCTTGCCAGACAGAAGACACCTGCGGCAGAGTGATTTATCAAGTTTTGCGCTCTCTTACAATTGGCTCGGTACGAAAGGTTGACTGATTTTTACAGGGGTTTCGGAATGCTTCGGCCGCTCAACGCCCCGGAGGCTCGAGAGCCCCGCACGGGGCGACAGCCGACCACTACCGAGGCCGACGTTCGGCCGCTCAACGCCCCGGAGGCTCGAGAGCCCCGCACGGGGCGACAGCCGACCACTACCGGGGCCGACGTT
>JAFTUS010000046.1 GCA_017466125.1 Lentisphaeria bacterium
GAACACGGCTCTGAAAAACTTTTTTTCCGGAGTTGAAGATGGCGATCCGGTAGTATATGATCGTTCCACTTTTTCATACCGCATAAAAATGCAAGTAAAATCATTGTCGCCGATTCTCTGACAATTATTCACGCCTCTTATATTTGACACCCCTTCCGGGTGTCTTTTTTTTGCCTTGATTTCTGATTTGCCGATGAAAAAACACCCTCTGCGATGAAATTTCATCGGCAAAAATCCCCTCTTTGAAAAATATTTTGATTTTTCTCTATCTGTGTAACAATCTGATAATAAACGAAAATCACATAAAACACAATCTTTCCATGATGAAAATTCATCGTCCCCGATGAAATTTCAACAATTCCGGTCGGAAGGCAAAAACGCAAAACAGAACGCCACTCGACCGGTTCTCCTGCCTTCTGTTCCGGCGACTGGCAAGGAGTTTTATAAAATGGCTTACACAATCACAGAAGCCCAAGCCGCCGAGTTGTTGAAAATCGCCGATGCTCTTGTCGGCAAGAAAATTTCAAAAGGGATGATTTCGGAGTCAGACCGTAAAGATTACATTCAGGAACTGATGCTCATCATGGTTCAGCATCAAGATGATTGGACTGTTCCTGAAGGTGTCAGTTTTGAGGCATATGCCAATACAGTTATGGAAAAGCGGCTTATCAATATTTGGGAGAAGTTTCACCCCAAAAAAGACATCATGCAAAATGCGGTATCGCTTAACGAAATATTAAAAAATGATGAGGGCGAAGAAGAGGAATTTATCAGCAGACTGACTGAGGATGGCATGATGGTTAACGATGCAGAAATCAGTGCTAATTGGGCGCGTGGCAGATTAATTGCAGAAGTCCGTTTGTTTGTAGCAACTCTTCCGGATGAAGAACGCGAATTATGCGAAATCCTTATGTACCACAATAAGGTTGAAACCGCCCGCATCCTCGGAAAGCACAAGCAAAGTGTATGGCGTATTATGGGGAGAATCCGAGAAAAGATGTTGACCGCAGGTTTTCAATCTCCGTCTCAAAAAAATCGAAAAAAATTAAAAAAGGGTGTGACCTTTTCAGGCAGTTTTTCTGATAGTCAGTGGTGTAAGGATACTGATTTGCAAAACAAAGAGAAAGGACATAACCAATGAACATCAACTTCATCATCAATGAACCGGCGAGCGAATATCACGCTCGTAGCCGCAGCGGAGAATTCATGTCCAGCCATCTTCTGGCAGACTTCCGGGAATCTCCGGCTCTCTACCACAAGAAGGTCACTGGCGAAATTGAGGACAAAGACTCCTCCGCATTTGTGATCGGTCGAGCTGCCCACTGCCTGATCCTCGAAGGCCGCAAGGCATTTGACCGTGACTATGTGGTTTCAGATGGTCCCATAAATTCCCGGACTGGCGAAGCCTACGGCAGAACCACCAAGGCTTTTGCAGAATGGGCGGCGACTCAGGATCGGGAGGTAATTTCCGGGAAAGACTTCGGCTTTATCTCCCAACTGCAGACCAGTGTTTGGCTGCATCCAGTCGCAAATGATCTTCTGGCACACGGCGTTTCGGAAGGTGTGGTACGGACAAACTATTGCGGCGTTCCCTGCCAAATCAGGATGGACTGGTTCAGCCCGGAACACGGTCTGGTGGATCTCAAAACCTGTGACCAACTGAAATGGTTTGAATCCGATTGCCGCCGTTACGGGTACATCCATCAGCTGGCGTTCTACCGGGCAATC
>JAFTUS010000047.1 GCA_017466125.1 Lentisphaeria bacterium
CAGTTCAATCAGCGTGAACGCTGATTGAGTGAAGATGTGAAGATGTGAAGAACTTGACTGCGTCAAGCGTGAAGTGCGCCCTGCCGGGCGTAAGGATGTGTTGATTTTATTACTCTTTTTGGAACCACACAAAAACTGTGCTGTTACTACCAATAGCTCGATCAACGTGAACGCTGATCGAATGAAGCACGGCTTCGCCGTATGAAGCATTTTCCTGCGGAAAATATGAAGCACCCCGTTGGGGCATGAAGCACTTGCTTCGCAAGCATAATAAGGCATTTTTTTATTCTCTTTTTTCAGGTAATACAACGGCAAAACACCTGTTTGACAAGTTTTACCCACCAAGAGTTCAATAAGCGTAAACGCTGCCCGGGGAGTCCAGAGGGGAGCCCCGCCCCCTCTGGTGGCGGCAGTCAGCGAGGCCGACGTTCGGCGTCGCCGCCATATACCTGCCTTTTCTTTGCCTACTTTCTTTTCCCGCTGAAAAGAAAGTACGGTGAGGGTAAAGTGTTTTTTCATTTCTATTCTCCTTATTTATGGGGTTAATTCAAATTTTCCGCATTGTTTTTCCGCGTTGAAATAATGGAGGCAGCAGGATCGGAGTATAATCACTGATATCCTGTTTCTGCTCAAAATTTTGAATAATTTTCAATAACTCTTCTGCAAGCCGGACCGTATCGGTGGTTACTGCACTGATGGGGATGAAACATTTTCCGGTTTCTCCTTCGGTATCGCAGGCAAAAATATTGATTTTTTCCGGGCAGAGTTTCTGTTCCAGCAAATCGCATACGATCAATTCTATTTTTTCATCCGAAGTTATAAACAATCCGTCAAATCCACGCATCGGCAACATACTTACATAGTGGTGCATGACTTCCACATATCGCCAGAAAGAGGCGGGGTAACCGAACTCCTCCACTTGGATTTTTGATTTTTTTATTTCTTTGATAAAGGCTTGGGCGCGGATTTGCTGGTGTGTGCCGAGATCGACTGGTCTGTTGGACTTATTATAGATCACTGCAACTTTTTTGCTGCCGGAATCTTTCAATGCCTGTGCGGCAAGTTGACCGATTTTGACATCGTCAATAGAAATGATTGGTTTTTTCTCTGCCGGCAAAAGAGGATCCAGAAGAACAATTTCTTTAGCGGCAGATTGAACGATTTCAAACAGATGAGTTGGCATTGCTGTTACAAAAAGAAGATCATAGGAGGATACTGCCTGTTTGATCTCTTCGGCGGAATGTTCTTCCGGGTCCAGCAATAAAAGTTCGATATCAACTTGCCTGGATTTACTTTGGCGTTGAAGTACGATCCAGTTGTTATAATAGGTTTGGTACCAGAAGGATTGACTGAAACTGTGTCCGCTGACAACATAGGCATAACGGTATTTCTGCCGGGACGGAGAAAAAATCTTGGTTGCTCTTTTTTCCCGGTAGATAAGTTTTTCATCTTCCAGTTGTTTGAGAACTTTCCGCAGGGTACTGCGGCAAATATCAAACTCCAACATCAGTTCCCGTTCGCCGGGCAAAAGCAAATTACCCTTCCGTCTTTGAGTATAAATCCGGTCACGCAATGCTTCTAACGCTATTTGAAATTTCGGAGCCATTTTATATACCTTTTGGGTTGATTTGTTATACTGTATCACTTTAAATATATTTTGTCAATACCAAAAGGTATATTTTTTAAATAAATTTTTTCGATGAAACTGAAAACTGAATTTTATTCACTCTCCGGGGCGGTGTACGCGCGGATTTTTTTTAGTACACAGCCTTTCAATTAAGTTGTTTCTGCGGCAGTCCGAAAAATTGGTAGGGTACGACCATTGCCGGGCAAATTCCCGGGCGGTTCCGCGTCCGATACGTCCTGCGGCTCCGGTAATAACTGCAGTTCGGTTGTTGAAAGTCATAAGCAGTCCTCCTATGTTTTGGGTTCTTTGCTTAATATACCGCAAAAAAGAAAAAACATCAATAATATGAAACTGCGGATTTATTGTAATTTTACACTTTATAAGGAAGTGCGGAATAAACTTTTTTGAACAGAAAAAACGTTTTAGGATTTGAAAAATAATTCAAGTAACTGTATTGTAAAAGAGGTAAAAATAATTTCAGAATGGATCAGCGAAAAACATGAAACGCAAGCACTCCTACCGTACTTTCGGAAATGAACGGAAAGTTCAAATTTCAAGAACTGATATTGATTTTCAATATCTGAAAACCATGCCTGCGTTTTTTCCTTTTACAGTAGAAAAAAGCGTTAGATACGGACATTTTGCCTTTCAGGAAGAGTACAGTTTTTATGCGTTGCTGATTATGCTTGAAGATGGAGAATTGCTTTATCAATGCAACGGCAAAACGATTTTATTGAAACCCGGCATGGTTCTTTTCATTCCGAGCGGAGCAACATACAGTTTTTCCACCACCTCATCGGCATTTTACCAAAAAAACGTCGTGGAATTCGGTGGCAAGGAGATTGTGTCTGTCTGTAATTTGCTTGAAATAAATCATTTTTCAGCATTTACTCCTGATGACAGTTTGTCGTATTTGAGGGCAGTCGAAGCATTGAGAGAGATTATGGGGAAAAAAGATGCCGCATTACCGAAAATACTCAGCCATGCCTTTGAATTGCTGGTGATGTTTTCTATACAAAGCCGTGAGGCACAGACCAAAAGTTCTCTCTGGGAACGGGCAAAATATCTTTTAGGCAGCGACCTTGAGAAAAAACTTCTTTTGCCGGATGCCGCAAAAAGTTTGAAAATAAGTCTTTCATCATTGAACCGTCTTTTCCAAACCAATTTGGGAGAACCTCCACTGAAGTATCGCAATATATGTCGGTTGAATGCTGCCAAAGATTTGTTGCGTCACAGTAATCTGTCCATAAAAGAAATTGCAGAAAAGGTCGGTTTTTGTAATCAATTTTACTTTTCCAGTGAGTTTCAAAGATACATCGGTGAATCTCCGTCAAATTATCGCAGACATTTTGTAAAAGACTTGGCAAATGAATGATAATTTGATATTTTTATTGAAAAATGTATATCTTTTGACATAATTACGTATATAATATCTTAGCAGATAATTGCATTTCCGATAAAACTATGATATATTTCCTTATCAAAACCAAAACATTGTAGAGAAGGGAATTTTGTATGAAGTTTTTTCTGAATTGTCTTTTGTTGGGCGTTTGTATTCTGTGCCGCGGTGAAATACAATTGGACCGGAATGGCAGATTGTTGTTTGATGGCTCCGGAGAATATCTTGAAGTAGATTATGCCGGAATAAAGTGGAAAAATTTTACCCGGATAAATTCAAAAAATTTTGATGCAAAACTTTCCCGCAATAAAAATAATACCCGGATGTATGGGAAATGGTATACGAAAGATGGTGTGATTTTCGACTGTGATTTGCAGTTGTCTGCGAAAAGCGGCGGTAAAAAAGAGTACAGCCTTGATTTGCAGACCCGGGAAATGGTTGAGGTCGCGGTATTGGCTCCGGTCATTCTGTTGAAAACGACCGGCCAGAAAAGAGTACTTCTTTTGGATGATAAAAGAATTGTTCTGCCGGAAACGCTGGGCGCACGGACACTGTTGGACGAGAAGACCCCACGGGAACATACACTCGTTTTTCAGTCCGGTAAAGAGACATATACCGTCAGCGGCAGATTTGCTGTCCGTATTCAGGATAACCGTTACTATAAACAGCAGAATTTTTCCATTTCGCTGATCCCGTCAGAAAACAAAACATTCCAAAAACTTTTGGTGAAATTAAATATCGATTGTGTACAGGAAAAGTTCACTCTTATCGATTTGAAAAAATCAGCCAATATGGGATTTTATGACAAAGTCCCCGATGACGGGAAAGGCGGTTGGACGGATCAGGGGCCTTCTGCGGATTTAGCTCAAATTTCCACCGGAAAGCAGAATGTTAAAGGTGTTCCGTTTGAAATTATAGTTCCTGCTGAAAATGCGGGCCGTTCATGCCTTGTATTATGCAATCCGGAGTTTCGCAGTTATCCGTCGGTACAACCGGTTGTATGCCGGGGAAAAAGCGGTGCTTTTCTCTATTTGCTCCATGCGTCGGCATGGCCTGGCAAACCCGGTTCGGTGACAGGTAAAATAGAAGTCCGTTATGCAGATGGTTCGGAGGAAACGATTCCGGTAAAAAGTGCAGTCGATTGCGGCAACTGGTGGCGACCGACTGATTTGGATAATGGTCAAACCGGTATGGTATTTCAAAAGAATAATGATACTTTCGGCTTGTATCTTTCATGTTTTCCTCTTCAGAAGAAGGAACTTCATTCTCTTTGTTTCAAACCCGGAACTTCCGCTGTATGGATGATTGTCGGGGCAACTTTAGCGAATCAGAGGGTACTGAACGTTCCCGAAAAGGAACTTGTTATTACTGCCGGCAAAGATTGGGCTGAATTACCTACTGGAAATACCATCCTTACCAATTCACCCCTTGACTTGAGTTTTATGCTGGATGCTCCCGCCGGAAAATATGGCAGGGTCATTGCCGGAAACGATGATTTCGTTTTTGAAAAAAAACCGTCACAAAAGATCCGTTTTAATGGCGTGAATCTTTGTAATCAGCATCTCTTTATGCCCCGGAATACTGTGGATGCTATTGTGGACCGTATCTGTAAAATGGGATACAATTCGGTACGTTTTCACCACATAGACCGGAAAATTCTTGAGCCCAAAGCCAATAATTCATTTACATTTGATCCCCGCCGGGTGGATGAGTTGAATTATCTTTTTGCGCAATGTAAGGAGAAGGGGCTTTATATAACAATCGATCTTTTCAGTATGCGTCCGCTGAAGGAAGGTGATGGAGTAAAAGAGTTTCCCCGCAGCCATGGCGGACAGGAGATGAAAGTGCTGATCCCGCTTTTCAAAGGAGCCATGGATTCCTGGAAGCGTTATGCCCGGCAACTGCTGGCGTTGAAAAATCCCTATACCGGTTTGACTTGGGGGGAGGACCCTGCACTTTTTTCTTTGAATCTTATCAACGAGGCTTCACTGCCGGCACAATATACACGGTATCCTCATTTGCTGAAAATCGTTCGCAATGCCTGGGCGGAGGATTTGAAAAGCCACGGAATGGAAGTGCCGGCAGACAGGGGGGAGGCGCAGAAATCCCTGATGGATTATCTGCTCCGGAAGGAGGCGGAAGCATTGGATGAAATGATTCGTTTCGTCCGGGAGGAACTTCGTTATAAAGGACTAATTACCAATTATAACTATGATGCCTGGTACTACCAGGCCCCGTTGCGGGAAAAACTTGATTTTGTGGATGTTCACAGTTATCTTGATCATCCAACTTATCCCCGCAATAAGTGGAAATTGCCCGCCTATTACCGGCAGGTTTCTTCGCTGGAGGAGTTTGCTTCAGAACCCGGCCGTCTTGCCGGAGCAAGAGAAATGGGAAAGCCCTATATGATTTCAGAGGCCCAATTTTGCAACCCCAATATTTACCGCAGTGAATATGGCACTCTTTGGGCGGCAGTTCTTGCCCTGCAGGGCTATAACGCCTGTTTTCGTTTCAGTTACGGGGATACGTTTGAATTCCGTTCTCCACGTTTTTTTGCCTTGGATAATGAACCGGTATCGCAACTTACAGAAAAGATGATGAGTTTCCTTTTTGTACGGGGAGATATTGCATCAGCAAAAACGGCTGTCGCAGTTAATTGGGGGCCGCGGGAAGTTGCGGCATTGCGTACACTGCATGCCGCATATCCGGCGGACTTCCGCAAATTGATTCTTTATGGCAAGGTAGGTTCTCTGCGTTCCGGGAAACGTATACCGGGGGTGGTTTCTCTCGGTACAGAAAAGGTGTGGGAAGAAAATTTGCCTGAAGATTGGAAAAAGGCTCTCGCTGCGATTCGTAACGGACGGCCCGTAACCAGTTCAACCGGTGAAATCGTTTGGGAACCTGCTGTCCGCCGGGTAAAGATCATAACACCCCGTTCTGAAGCGTTTTCTTTGGAGAAGGGGGCGGTCAAAGGTGATATTCTGACCGTCGAACAGGTGAAGTGCTTTACAACAATTTCTCTTCATGCCCGAAAAAAGATTTCGTTGAAAGAAAGTGATGATATGCTGCTTTTCCATATACCCAACACTGCCGCAACCGGGATGCGTTTCAGCAATACTTCAAAGAATCTGCTTGAAGACTGGGGTAAATTACCGCTGCTGGTGCAAAGGGATAAACCATTTGTAACAATAAAACATCCGCTTGCCGGAAAATTACAGGTATTTTCCTTGAACTGGGACGGCAGTGTAAAAGAAAAAATTCCGGTTTCGGTCCAAGGCGAAAAATTACGCTTTTGTGCCGATAGCGGTAAAGGGGTAATGATGTATCATATTACGATCAGGTGAATGTATGAAAAAAATAACGATTACAGAAAAAGATGCCGCTGCCCGTCGTCTTTCGCCGGCGGCAATAGGTAATGGAGATTTGTCTCTGGTTATCGATCACGAGGGGATGCAGCGCCAGAAAGAACCCGGATACGGGATCATCAATCCGGGAATCCGCCGTGCCGGTTACCGTTACAACACTATGCGTGGAGAACTGATCCCCTTCGGATATTTTCTTACCGGAGATGGTGAACCGAAAGAAATACGTTCTTTTACCCAAAGTATTGATCCCGGCAATGGATTGGTGGAAAATGAGTGTATCTATACCGATGGAACTTTTGTTGCCGGGAGTTCGTTCTGTTGCTTGCATCGCAATATTCTCATTATCAGACGTAAGAGTTCGGAGCCGCTGACATTCCGTTACATGTACGCTCCGGAGAATGCCGCTGTCGAGTGGAAAAAGTCTGGCGAAATCCGCTTTCAGGTCAAAGGGATAAAAGATTTTTCCGGTGTGATCTATTTTCGTTTTGATGTTGAAACTGAAATGAAACCAATTCCCGGAGGATTTTGCTGGGAAATCCCCGGGCGGGAGTTCAATTTGGTTATCGGTTATGATGACGAGGAGCAAGCCGCAGATGCGGACAGGCTTTTTTATGAGAGTTGTCAGGCATGGGCGGCGTATCACAGCGAGGGATTTGTAGCTTTGCCCGATGAACGTTTACAGCAGATTTACGATCTTTCGCAATACCATTTGCGTATTTCTTCTACTGCATACGGGATGCCGACTGGAATTTATGATTCTCATTGGCATGGAAGATACTTTGCTTTTGATGAACATTTTACCTTTCAGGGCTTGATTACAAGCGGTCATGTGAGTACCGCCTTGAAAATCCCGGATTTCCGCAGTTCCATATACCGCTTTGCCCGTAAACGCATAGAGGGGGATGCGAAGGAGTGGAGCGAGACCGGTGTTATTCTTTACCCGTGGGAAACCAATGAAATTGGTGAAGAAAATTCACCCCGGGGTTTCTGGTACGATCATGTTTTTCAAATCGCAAGTCTGGTTCTCAATGCCTACGATGCTTACCGCTATACAGGAGATTTGAAATCTTTGCGGGAGCGTTGGTATCCGGTGTTGGTCGGCAGTGTCGAATATCTGCGCAAATTTCATATCATACCGGGTGTCGATGGAACTTCAGAAATCGGGTGTTGTACCGACCTTGAACGGCTTGGCCCCATGAGGTACAATCCTTTTATGACGGCGTGTTCTGCGATTGCAGCACTGGAGGCAGCTGCTGTTTGTGCCTCCCTGCTGAATATCCATGATAAATATATTCCCGTCTGGCAGAAAACAGCGAGGGAATTACGGAAAAATCTGCCCCGTTGCAAGGAGCGGTATATCGCCTATAAAAATTGTACGGAAGATGTTCATACCATTGGGCAGTTGGCAGGGATTTATCCTTATAAAGTGCTTACAATGTCAGATGTTCTGCAAGCCGGGGCATTCCGCGATTATACAAGTCGGCGCAACGTTTACGGAAATATGTATGAAAATGCTTCCGGCGGTATTTGTTCCTGGTATTTGAACTGGGAAAGTCTTGCTGAAAGTTGTATCGGCAATGGTGAACGGGCATGGGAAATCTTGAATGAATTGGGAGATTCCACAGGATGTTTTGGCGAATTGTTTGAGCTTTATGCCAATGGCTTCCGTCCATGGTTTACTACTGCCGAGGGGGAAATGGTACACGCTGTCAACAATATGCTGCTGCAAATCGCTGCAGATGGTACGGCGCATGTCGCACCTGCAATTCCTGCAAAATGGAGTGAGTTTGCGTTCAAATTGCAAGGATATAATGGGCAGAAAATTGAAGTAGAATCCCGTAAGGGTACTATAAAGACCAATATAATCAAAGGAGAATGAATTATGAGAAAAACATTTACGCTTATCGAACTTCTCGTTGTAATTGCGATCATCGCAATTCTCGCTGCCATGTTACTCCCCGCATTGAATAAAGCGCGGCAAAAGGCGCACACCATCAGTTGTTTGAGCAACATGAAACAGTGCGGAACTTTACTGGTTTTTTATGCTGACAGTTACAATGATTATTTCCCATCGGCAGATCAAAGCAATTTGAACAAAAAAAATAACAATGGAACGAAGGTTTCCGTTTATGTCACCTGGGTAAATGCGCTGATTGATCCCTGGGTAAATATGACTGCTTATCAACCCAATCAAATTCAGGGATATAATCAATTCCGCTGTCCTTCTGTTGTGTATAATGGAGGTGTTGCCAATAAACCCATTACTCAAACCTATGGAATGAATATTTACCTCCCGCCGGTCAGTGGAGAACCGGATGAAGGACACGGCAACTGGCCGACACACAGACCTTCTGTGTTTCAGGGAAGCCCCCGCCGTATGATTCCTAAAACGAAATCTGCATCTGATTGCATGGTGTTGCTGGATACCATTGCTGTCAACGTGGGGAATTTTGACGTTCAGCGGGTGAAACTGGATGGTTCTGCTGCCATTGACTTCCGGCATGGAGGACGGTGTAACGTGACCATGTTGGACGGTTCGGCTCATTCCATGAATGCCGGTACAATGAAAGATACATGTAATGTGCCGAATGCCATAGTAAAGCTGGATTATGGTGCTTCTTCAACAACAACATTTCTGCAATAATTTTTCCTGTCATTTCTGTCTGAATACCGTTCTGTTTTAATTGTACAGATTTGCATTTCTTTGTTGCGGTGATACATTATGAAAAAATCAGAGAAAGGAGTTTCCTTATGTCTTTCAAAAAATGTGTTGCCGCTTCAAGTGCGGTTTTGTCTATCTTGGTTAGCGGGGCGGAGTGCGTGCCGCTCAAACCGGAAGTGCGGAATTTGCTGGGAATCACTTCGCCCGAAAAAGATCCGCAGAGTTTCTGGTTCAATAAACAATTACCGGCGGATTTTTTTGAAAAACTCAAAGAGCATAAAAATATTCAACTCTATCCGCCGTTTTCCGACCGCAAGCGTTGGCAGAAAGCCGCAACTTCCCCGTTGACAAAGAAAGTGGCAAAAGAGATCATAAGAACCGCAGATAAAAAACTTTCTCTGCCGCCGAAAGTTTCAGCAGAAAATCTCCTGCCGGAAGAGCCGCATTGAAAATATTGATGTTCATTTTGGGGGGCTCCGGCAGATAGGCGATTTCCTCCTTTACGGTTTCGGGGTGCCAGTTGTTGCCATCGTAAGTGCCGAAATAGAAAGTCATTCCGTATTTTTCGGCAAGGCGCAGATAAAGTTCCACCAGATCCACCGGCGGAGTATAGCATCCCTTGCGCTTTGCGAGAACTTCGGAGGGATAAGTCATGAAGCGGCGCAAGCCGCTGCGGATCATGATGACCGTATCGATACCGATCGCCTTCATGGCGGCAAAATCGGCGTCCCACTCTTTTTCGCCCCAGTTCTGGTGGGGGATGTCCCAACTTATTTCGTCGAGAAAGGTTCCTGTTATATGCATAATGTTCTCCGGGTTTGTTATCCGCAGATTAATATATTGAAAAAATCTTGATATGCAATATCAGCAGGCGGCAAAATTGTGCAAACTTTGCGCAAATGAGAAAATGTGGTGTTTTGCGGGTGAAAATCTCTCTTGACCGTTCTCTTGAAAGCATTTGAAACAGCATCGTCCGCCGCATCCGTGCGCCGGATCACGGCAAAAAAAAGCTGCCGCGCACCATTGAGGTTTCGCCGCAGCTCTGTTGCAGAGGAGTGGACTTACAGCATTTCAAGCATATACTGGAACGTCATGTCGCCCGAATCCGGCAGTCCTTCGTGACCGAAGTCGGGATAGATAACGACCTCTTTTTCGGAGGTGATCGCATTGTATGCCGCAAATTGGGTGGAGGGCGGACAGATCGTATCCATCAAACCGGTGTACATCTTCACTTTACCCTGAATACGGGGCGTGAGGAAGTGGATGTCGATGTACCCCAGACGGGTGAATACTTCATCTTCCCGTTCGTGACGGGGATCGAAGTGCCGGAAATATTCTTTCAGTTCGGCATAGGCATCTTTGGCAAGATCCATCTCCCAAACCCGGCGGTAGTCGGAGAGGAAGGGGAAACTCGGCGCGAGACGGTTGACGAAAGGACAGAGCGAACCTGCGGCAAGCGTCAGACCGCCGCCCTGTGAACCGCCGGTCAGACCGATGCGGGTCTTATCCACACCGGGCATTCCGGCAACGATATGGATCAACTGGGCGCAGTCGAGGAAAATTTCGCGGAAGAGCAGTTTTTCGGGGGACTCTTCATCCAGACCGCGGATGATGTGGCCGTGAAGGGTATTGCCGGTGACGGGAGTCAAATCCTGTGAACGTCCGCCCTGACCGCGGCAATCGAGAGAAGCGTAGGTGAAACCGGCGGCAACATAACCCAGCTTGGAACTCCAGTCTCCGCCGTCGCCGCTGTAACCGTGATACTGAACCACCGCAGGACCTTTCCGGTCGGAAACTTTGCGGGGACGCAGCAGTTTTGCATAAACACGGGAACCGCCAACGCCGGTGAAGAAGAGATCAAAACATTCGGCAAAGTCGGTTTGGAACTTTGATGGGATCATTTCAACTTTCGGGTCGATCGCAAGCATTTCAGCAATGGAACGATCCCAGAATTCATCAAAATCGGCGGGGCGGGGGTTGATACCGGTATAGGTTTTCAACTTTTCCAACGGCATATCAATTAACATAAAAAATCCTCCTGTTTTTGGATTGCTCCTTATAAGATACCACAAAAAGTTTTTTTTGCAACAGGTCTTCCGTGAAAAATCGTATTTTCTTTGAGGCACAGTTTGGTTTTATCGTGACACAGGAGTAAATTATACACAAAACTTATGGAGGATGACCATGATAGCACATATTGTACTGAATTCACACCTTGACCCCATCTGGCGATGGAAACGGGAACAGGGGATCTGCGAAGTCCTTGCGACCGCACATTCGGCCTGCGGTATTCTTGATGATTACCCCGAAGCCATCATCACCCGCGGAGAAGCCTGGTTCTACGAAACGATCGAACGGCTGGACCCGGCACTTTTCAGCCGGATCCGCAATTACGTTGAACAGGGTCGCTGGAAAGTTGTCGGCAACTGGTATATCCAGCCGGACTGCAATCTGGCATCACCTGAAACATACCTGAAACACGGTGAGATCGCCGGGAAATATTTCAGAGAAAAGTTCGGCGTTGAGGTCAAGACCGGTTACAACGTTGACAGTTTCGGCCACGGTGCCATGCTGCCGGATTTTTACAATGCGTGCGGCGTCGAAAATTATGTGATGATGCGCCCCGGAAAACATGAAATGGAGCTGCCCGCCAACGATTTCATCTGGCGCACCCCCAACGGCGGCGAATTGACCGTTACCCGTATCATCGACGCTTACGGCACCTGGCCGGATGGACTTGAACGCCATTTCAACGCTGTGTTTGAAGAGATGAATACGGAACTCGGACATGTTCTGATGATGTTCGGCTGCGGCAATCATGGCTGCGGGCCGTTCCGCAGTGAATTGGACTGGCTGTTGCGGAACTGGAATAATTTCCCCGGAGTGGAATTCCGTTTCAGTCATCCGGATGCCTATTTTGAGGCGGTCAAAAGTTCCGGTGTGAAACTCCCGGTCGTTACCGGAGAACTTCAGCATCACGCAGTGGGGTGTTACTCCATTGTTTCCCGTATCAAACGTGAAGTGCGGTCAACGGAAAATGCGTTGATCCAGCGCGGACGTTTTCTGCCGGAGGAACAGCAGGAAAAATTGTGGAAAAAACTTCTTTTTGCCACATTTCACGACATTCTTCCCGGCAGTTCGGTTGCCTCGGCGTATCAGGATGTTTATGACGAACTCGGCGAAGTCCGCAGTGCTGTCAACGAAGCCGTTGTCGCCGATATCTGCAAACGCAATATCCGTCTGGAAGATGCCGATGATCAGCGGTTGATTTTTGATAATCCCGGTGATGAACCGTTCAGTGGTGTATTGGAATTTGAACCGTGGTTCTCTCTGCTTTTCCACGACGAACTCAAAAATGGCGGCGAAGGACTTGCGCTTGTTGATGAAAACGGCAATGATGTGCCGTGGCAGTTGATTTCTGCCGAGGCTGCCGCCGCAATGAAACAAACCTGCCGCATGGCGATTTGTCTGGATATTCCGCCCCGCGGCCGCCGTATTCTGCAAGCGGTCCGGCGCAAGGCTCCGGCGATCGCCTCTGCGGTGGCGGCAAACGCTGAAACGGTAACGGCAGGAGACATAACCGCCGGGCTTGACAAGACGGGCATTGTTTCGCTGAAACGCAACGGATTTGAATTTCTGGGAGGTGCGCCGCAGTTTCAGGTCATTGATGACCCCTCCGATACCTGGTCTCACTTCCAGTTCGGTTATCCGGCTGAAACGAAACGGATTTTCCGCAACACGACCCCCTGGCAGCAATTCTATCCCGGACCGCTTCTCGGTGCTGCCTTTTCGGAGTGGGAGGATGACGACCGCAACCGCATCAAACTGCTTGCCCGTGCCGATGCGGGAACTGCGGGGGTGCAGATGGTCATGCGGGTAAACTGGCATGGCGACAGTGAACTTCTGAAACTTGCCATACCGTTGAGTTTCAAGGTGGATAAATGGACCGCCGGTTGTCCTGGCGGCACTGTTGAACGGAGAGTGAACGACCGGGAATATCCTGTTTTCAATACCATTGTTCTGTCGGGGGAGGGGCATACGCTGACGCTGGTCACGCCGGATATTTATTCAGCGGATGTTCTGCCTGACGGAAAGACGCTGCGCCTGACGCTGCTGCGTTCTGCGGTTTATGCTTATTCGCAGGACTCCATTGATTTCCGGATGCCGGAAAATCATTTCTACAACATCACCGATCAGGGTTGTATTGATTTCCATTTGCTTATGATGCCCGATGCTTCAGCGGAGGAGATCAAGCGGGAAATGTATCGTTTTACCGAACCGGTCAAATATTCCGAATTGACCCGCGGTATCAGAATACGGCGCGATCACGCCTTCATTCCCTTTACTTTGCCGAAGAGAGAAGAGTGAAACGTTATCTGCACGTGCCGCTGACAACAGAAGTGAGGACAACACTCTGCGGGAAGCGGCAGTGATTTTTACTGACCGCTGTGGCGGGAGAGGAATTGTTCTAAATGCACCGGCGGAGGCAGTACGTTTCGGGAGGTGAAGTTGAAACGGTATTCGTCAATTTTGTCAAAAAACAGACTCAGGGTTCCGGCTTATCTGTTTATATTTCTGTTCCGTTTTTCAGAAGGATTTGCTGAACTTTTGTTATATCCACATTTCTGAGTTCGCATTTGCTTTTTACTGCAACTGCGGCGGCGGTACCGACTCCGACACCGATATTCAGACAGATTCCCATGACACGGTAATTGGAGTGTGCTTTATGGGTTCCGGATATATTCCGTCCGGAAAGCAGCAAGCCATCGATTTTTTCCGGAACACAGGCACGGTAGGGAATCGTATATTCGCCTTTTGCCTTGAAGTGTTTCTGTTCGCCGTTGCTGTCGAGCCCCGCTCCTTTGATATTGTGAATGTCAAAATTAAAGAAATTCCGGGTCGCGATCCAGTCGTCGAAAACCGTTGCTTCAACAATATCTTCGGGCGTAAGGGTATAAAGCCCTTTGAAATGCCTGGTTTCACGGATGCCAACCATATCGCCGGATGCGGTCAGATAGCATTTTTCATAACCCGGAACATATTCCCGGAGGAAGAGAACGATTTTTTCCATCTGTTCCCGGCAGATCATCTCTGCGCGCGTCAGATCACGGACATCGGTTCCGTCTATGCCGGTCACATTGGTCATATTGACCGTAACTTCACCCGGCAGGTAGTTTTTGTAAAGCAGTACATGCCCGGCAGGGGAGGGCAGATGCACTCTGCCAAGAGCCTGGATCTCTCCTTTCGGCAAATCAATCAGCGTTTCAAACGACGGCGGAAAAACCGCCCTTGAGTAATCAACTCCGCCTATACGGAACATCAATGTAGCCGGTTGACAGGCGTTATCCTCCTCCCGCCCCAGCAGATACGGCACACCGGCAAAAGCGGCGATATCTCCGTCGCCGGTGGAGTCAATGACTGCTTGCGCCATAATGACTTCCCGTCCAGATTTACTTTCTGTGATGACACCTTTGACTTTGTTGTTATCGGAGATCACTCCGACTGCCATTGTGTGCAGTTGCAGAGTGACGCCTGACTGCTTGAGCATTTCAAAGAGGGTTTGTTTCAAACATTCGTGAGGAATTCCCCAAAAGCAATCAAAAGGGGTAAGTCCGGTATTGGTTTCAATCGGCAGAGCCGCCGATTTCATGGTGCGTTCTGCAATTTCATTCATCAACGGACATTGGGTTGCACCTGACCAGTGCGACATCATACCCATCGTGGCAATTCCTCCCGGATATGCACCTTTTTCGATCAGCATGACCTTTGCGCCGGTGCGGGCGGCTGTAATCGCTGCACCGATTCCCGCCGGACCGGCACCGGCGACAAGGATGTCAACTTCAGCAATGATGGGAATATCTTTTGATTTTTCATGGTAAAATTTCATCTTTTACATCTCCCTGATTGATGTTCTTTTTTATTTTCTTTGAAATAATATATCATAAAAAGAAAGAAAAAACCTTGAATTTTTCAAGAAAAATGCTATAATATTTTCAGGGAGGGACCAGATGAATTTATCAACTGCCGTAAAAATACTTGAGACAGAATGCTGCACACAAATCAGTATTGAGGCGTGTCATGATGCGTTTGCCGATTGCGAAGACCTGAAACTTGCTCCGGATCAATATCTTCATCATTCATTATTCTGCAGAGAACGGAAACTGGCGGATCATAATAAAAGTTGTGCATCAAATAAAAAGAGATCACTGGAAATCGCATCTTGCGGCCGCCGATTTTGCGGAACATGTCCGTTTGGGGTCCGGGAACTTGCACAACCTGTGATTTTCAGAAAAAAATTGGCGGCAGTCTGTTATTTTACGATTTTTCCTTCTACTGTGCCGTTGGAAATATTGAGAAAAAAAAGTCAATGGCTGAATGAATTTATTCAACTTATTCTTTGTGTTTATACAGAAAATCAAGTTCCTGAAATCAGAAGGAACAGCGCAGAGTATTACCGGAAAAGGATCCTCAATTATTTTGATCTTCACTATATGGAAAATATCAGTGAATCCGATTTGGCAGAAGAACTGGGTTTGAATTGCACCTATTTCAGTTCTCTTTTCCGTAAGATCACCGGTAAGACATTCCGGCAGATGCTGACCGGAAGACGCATCGATGAAGCAAAGATCTATCTTAAACTGCACCGGCACATGCGGATATCCCATATCGCCCATTTATGCGGCTTTTCGGACAGCAACTATTTCAGTCTTGTATTTCACAAACAGACCGGAATTTCCCCAAAAAATTACCGTGGTTGTATTGAAAAGGGAAGTTGAACAGCAATTTACGAAAATAACTTTTACAGCAAAGTTACAAAAAACGCACTCCGTTCCGAGAAACTGGGCTGCGTTTTTTTGTTCAGTTTGGCTCTGAACTGAACGTTGACTGATTTTCGCAGAGGCTTCGGGATGCTCCGTCCGCTCAATGCCCCGGAGGCTCGAGAGCCCCGCACGGGGCGACAGCCGACCACTACCGAGGCCGACGTTCGGCCGACAGCCGACCACTACCGAGGCCGACGTTCCGCCGTCCGCTCAACGCCCCGATAAAATACGCTGTGCTTTTTTATCGGGACATCGCTCCCGGCGAGAGGTATTGCCGCGTTGCGGCAATATTGACGCTTCGCTTGTACTTTCGCCGCCATTTTAAGGCGGCGACCAACGTTCCGCCGTTGGATCACGTCCGGGTGTCAGCGAACCCGACGTTCGGGCCGGTGCGAAGTACGCGCTGCGCGCGGAATTTTA
The DNA here is from genome assembly GCA_017466125.1 of Lentisphaeria bacterium. Classification (GTDB taxonomy): domain Bacteria; phylum Verrucomicrobiota; class Lentisphaeria; order Victivallales; family Victivallaceae; genus Victivallis. The sequence continues at coordinate 16,295 of JAFTUS010000047.1, forward strand.
CTTAAAGTGCGGCAGGGCGATCCCGTAGATACGGCAATCGGAAATTTCGCAATTCAGCGGCAGACGGATTTTCCCGTTGTGGTGTATTCCTCTGAACCAGATTTCATTGCTGTATGGAAGGAGTGCCCCGGAGAGGGCATTTCGGGCTTCGAGTTTCCCGTTGACGTAAAGGGAAATGATGGTTTCCACGTTGCGTGAGTGGACAACAGCAGTTACACGGAATTCTTCACCGGGTTTGACTTTGGTTTTGCTGAAAACTTTCAGTTCGTTACGGAAAGAGTTCCATGCGGTCATTGAAAGTCTGCCGTCCGGTTCTACGCAGAGCGCAGAGTCAAAGCCGGGGCGTCCCGCGATCATGCCGGTTTCAGCCGGCAGTTCGGGGAGTCTGACTTTTGCGGAAATGGTGAAACTTTCGGGCGTCATACCTTTTGCGTTGTACCGCTGAACACGGATGCCGTTGGTTTCAAATTCAGCACCGGGTTTATCTTTGCCGTATTCTACGACCGGATTTGCGGCGAACCATGAACTTTTGTCGATCTTTCCGGGCAGACGGAAAATTTCGGTACGGTTCAGGTCCTTATAATAGAACACTGCTTCATGAATGGTACAGGCAAGTGGATTGCGCACTGTGCCGTTGCTGCGCAGTTGTATTCCGCCCAGATGAAACAGTCGGGAGTTGATGCCGCGTGCATCAAAGTTGGCATATTGCAGAGGACCGCCTTCAAACATATCCTTATCAACGAGTTCTCCGTTGATATAGAGTTCAAAGTGAGTATTGTTGTCTCGGGAACAGTCGATTACTCCGGTGATCCGGTAGGGCTTATTCAGTTCAACCTTATCCTGTGACTGGAGTTCAACGGCTTTTGTTCCGGCACGGTTGAAGCAGTTGAAGAAGACCCTGCCGTCTTTTGTCATGCCGATCGCATTGTCGTAACCGTTGCGTCCGGCAGCCATCCCGCGTTTGTATTCATGGAAAGTAATATCCACTGAAATCGTAGCCGAGAGGGGGCGTTCCGGATACATCCACGGATATTCAAAAACGCAAATGGCATTTTTACCGTTGAATTTCATGCCGTCTGCGGTGTGTTCCACGTTTTGCTGTTTCCGTATCCGCACCCGGTCGCCGAAAAATTTCCGGTTCACAGAGGAGGAGTAACGGACTACGGGCGGACGTTCATACTGATTGTATTCCGCGCAAAGCAGCAGAGAATAAAAAACAAGTACTGCGGAGAAAAATAATTTGGAAGTCATCTTGAAATATCCTTTCAGCGGAGTTTATCCATCAGTTGTTTTTTACAGGCAATAACCGTTTCTCCTTTGGTCAGATGAAGGAGCAATTCCGGACCGTGACCGAGGGATTTGCCTGTTTCTGCGTGAAACCACTCTTCGTTTCCGCCCACATTCAAATTGTATACGCCTTTTTCGTTGCCGGAGATCGCCACGAAGTTCCGTCCTTTGTGGATCGCGGCATCGCGGCTGCAATACACCTTTGCTCCGGCTTTGTCTGCCAGCGCACGGATCACCGCTGCCGGAATATCGACCGTCCCGCAAAAGACCGAGAAGGGTTTGCCATTTTTTCCGGGGCGAAGAACGATTGCAGGAGTCCCCCAGAGATCGCGCCAGTATGCAAGCACGAGGTCGCCTTTTTCCGGAATGGGAGCAAAGACGGGTGAAAAAGTCCGTCCCCATCCCCAGTGATCCGGCATGGTGAAGTCTAATCCTTCGGGGCGTGCCCAGACGCACCAGGTCGCCGGATTGACCGGACGCACTTTGAAGCCGGAAACCTCTTCAATGGTATCCAGAGAATAAGTTCCGGTATCGGTGTCGATGTATCCGGGCGCCCACATCCAGACTGTTGCTATGCGGCTGGCGCGTTCTTTCAGTGCTTTCCGTTCTGCCGCTGAAAGTGCAATGGCGTTGCAATGGACATCCAGTTTACTCTGTTTTTCTTTTCCGGCAACGATATCGTTGAGGAACCATGTTCCTGCGGTACATCCCGAACGGTTTACCCGGTCACGCATCACATTTGCGCCGCCTTCGAGGGTCCATTTCTGCGGATTGGTGGAGAGGATAAAGTAGGCATTTTTTTCATCGAATGAGAGGATCACATCGGGTCTGTACGGTTCCGGATCAGCCTGTGTGTCAGCGGCGATTTTGTCGGTAAAAGATTTGATTTCCCACAATTTCGGGTCGTTCCACATTCCTCTTGCGTGGTGGTCGAACCACCAGACGCCGTAGTTGCGGGCAATGTCAAAGATACGGTTGCGGAGAACGAGTTTTTTCACTTCTTCAAATGTACGGTCAAAAGCGGCACGGTGACTGCCGTCTTCGGCGATGCGCTGTTTCATGGAAATATGAGTTGCTGTATCATCTTCGTTGCACCAGATTTTTCCGGCGGCGATGATCGACTCTGCAACCGTATGAGTGAATTGTGAGCCGCCCGGAACCCGTGCCTGATTGGAGTAGGAATAAGGTCCGCAGAACATATCAATATCGGGTGAGTTGATCAATTTTGCCAATCCGTAATGACCGGATTCAGACGGGCCGTTTGCCTGATTGTAACATTCAAAGAGATAGCCGTAGAAGACGCCGATCAGCCGTTTTTTGCCGCATTCTTTGCGGACGACCTTTGCCATGTCGATAATGAATTGCGCCATGACATCGTTGAGATATTCATTGAAGTCGATGGAGGGCCATTCGGTTTTGGGGTTGTGGAACATCCGGTCAGGAGTGCCGACACGCATAAAGGGGGGAGGAACCAACGCATTTTCAAAAGTTACGCCTGAACCGACATTCCATTTTTTGCGGAGGGCATTGACATTGCTGTTGTATTTCTTCCGGAGAAATTCACGAAAACCGGTGCGCATACCTTCATCATATCCGAGCAGATTGCCCCGACGGGAGAAGTTATTGTGCTGAAATTCTCCGTGATGCGCTCCGGCAACATGATAGCCAGCCATGTGTTTTCCGTATTTTTTTTCCATGTAACGCACCAGATCACGCAAGGCACGGGCGCAATCTGCTTTATATTTGCGTGAGGCAATGGAGGGTTGGTCACGGCTGCCGTCAGCGGAAAGATTCATCTCGTTCATTTCCATTTCCGGATAACCGGTCTGCAGGGAAACCCGGGGCCAGAGGAAAGCATCCGGATTGTTTTCAAGAATTTTATCACAGACAAAATCCACTGCTTCGATACCGGCTTTATCATCCATGCCTTTCCACAGGGGACGGACTGCAAAAGAGTAGATTTTTACACCGGTGGCACGGGCAAGGCGCACTTCTGAAGTTACACTGTCGATTTCGTACTGACGTCCTTTGGTGATACGGGCTCCGCAGAAGATAAAGTTGCTTTCAACTTCACCGTTCCGGGTGATTCGGGGGATGCCGTTGATGGTTTTTAAACTCCAGTCATCGGCAAAAAGCCCCCCTGCCGCAATAGAGAATACTGCGGCTGCAAAAAATATTTTCTTCATTGATTTTCTTCCGCAAGTTAAAGTTGAATATGAGAACCTTCAACAGTGACCCAGTTTTTGACTGGACAGAAATTGTCGCGCAAATTGGAGGCGTTGGCTGATTCCGCATGACCGTCAAAATAGACAACGGTGGTTTTATCGCCATGCCAGTTTTTCAGCGTCCCCATTGTGCTTACGCGGTAATAGTCGATTTTGAAACTGGGAGTGGAATTTTTATCGCCGGTATGGGATGAATCTCCGGCTGCGATCGTTCCGGAGGGGGATTTCAGGCGATCCGGAATGTAGAAACCCTGATGATATGCTGTCGGTGCATTGGGGTCAACGATCGTAAATCTGCCGATTTTGTTGCCAAAATCTTCTGAAACCCAATACGATTGAGCCGCAAGACGGTTGAATGCTTCGATAGCAAACCAGCCGATCGTCTGGTAAAGATGAGTATTTGCGGTCACAGCGGGAGCCATATACTTATCTGTAAATTTATCGGGGGAACCGGAGGCATTGCAGACGAAGTTGGAATAGACCGTGTAGGGAGAATAGGGACTTTTTTCCGTTGTATCCCAGTGGAGCGTACCGGAAAGAAGCATTGCCGCCAGACCGTTTCCCCGAAGTGTTTTTGCCAGTTCATGAACCATGAATGCATTGTTGTCAGCCGCATAGAGAGTTTGAGCAAGCATCGCCTCTTTTTTACGATTGAGGCACTCGGCAGAGCGGGCTGCCTGACGTGCTTTGTTCAAAGCGGGCAGCAGCATGGCAGCGAGGATCGCAATGATTGCGATTACGACCAGAAGTTCGATGAGGGTGAAGCGTCGCATAATATCAATTATGTTATGTCGGGTGAGGTTGTTTTTTTTCATAATTTTTGTTTTACCTTTTCTTACGTTCTGTTTTTGAGGGTGATTTTACTCTATTGACTTCACATAATTGATATTATGCAAAGTTACTGCATGTAATTACTGATTGTTCTTTTATTCTCCTTTTTTATTTTTTTCGGGCAACAGAGCCTCCGTTTTATTGATATCCCTTACGGATTGTCTTTCAACAATGTAACTCGGTACACGGATAATGCCGGGGTGTCCGCCCTTGCGGATTATTTCGATCATGCGCTCTGCCGCTCTTGCGTAACCGGAAAAATTCCGGGCAATCGTGGTCAGCGGCGGATCCATTCTGGCGGCAGATGGGACTTCGCTGTTGGCGATGATGCTGACATCTTCCGGAATGGAACAGCCGCAGGATTTCAGTATCGAACAAAATCCTCTTGCTGTATCCACGCTGGTAGCAAATGCAGCGGTAAAGTTTATTCCGTGATTTTCGATATAGTGCCGCCCTTTTTCTTCCACGCTCCCCAAACTGGAATATTGGCTCGGGTGACGGCAGTCAATTATTTCAGGGGTTATTTCATGGAGTGAAAGATAACTTATAAAACCATCAAGTTCCCTTTCAAGGCAGGTATCCCGATTGAACCGTTCCGCATTGACGAGTGCAATTTTCCGGTGTCCCCGGCGGATCAGATAATCTGCCGCCAACATTCCGGTAAACTCCGGTTTGCTGTCGATCAGATTGATGGCGCGGCAAACGATGTGATTTTCCAGAAAGATGATCGGCACTGGTGATTCATTCAGCAAACGTCCGGCATCCTGCTGACTGAAATGGGTGAAATTACAGGTTATTACAGCAAGATCGCATGTGCGGCTTTTCAGAACGTTGAGATAATCTTCGACTTTGGGTTCAACCGGTATGATTGCCCGTTTGAATGAAATATCCGGATGTGCATTCAGGTGCTTTGCAAATATCGCTTCGAGGGTGTCGCTGTATTCCTGCGGCCAATCGGTTCGCACTATACTGACCCGGTATGTCGCATCTGATCCACTGTTCCAAAAAATCCCCCGACGATCAAAAACGGAGATTTTTCCGGCTTGTTTCAGCATGGCAAGTGCCATTTCAAGTTCTTTGCGGGTGCAGTCATAACGGAGCCGCGCCGCACGGCAGGAGGGCAGGCGGGTTCCCGGTTCTCTGCCGGAATAATCTCCAATAATCCTGTCGTAAACGGACTGTATTTTATTAAAATCTGTTTTTAACGGCATTTGTACAACCCCTATGGAACTGAACTGTTATATTGTATATTATAATCCTGTGTCGCATATATACCAAACTGTGTTGCAAAAAAATTTGTAAATACGCGTGGGAGGCAAAAAAAAACTCCGTTCGGCTGAACGGAGTTTTTTGAATTTCAAACGCAAATAATGGAATTATTTGTCGTAGGCGTGTCCGGCTGAACCGAGGACATCGACGTTTTTGCGTTTGTAGAGTTCTTTCAGAGCAGTACGGGCAGGGCCGAGGTACTTGCGGGGATCGAATTCTTCGGGCTTGTCGTTGAAGACCTTGCGGATGGCAGCGGTCATGGCGAGACGGCCGTCGGAGTCGATGTTGATTTTGCAGACTGCAGATTTGGCTGCTTCACGGAGCTGATCTTCACCGATACCGATGGCATCTTTCAGTTTGCCGCCGTTTTCGTTGATGATCTTGACCTGATCCTGCGGAACGCTGGAGGAACCGTGCAGAACGATCGGGAAACCGGGGATGCGTTTTTCGATTTCAGCGAGGATGTCGAGACGGATCTTCGGATCGTCGCCGGGTTTGAATTTGTAAGCACCGTGGCTGGTACCGATGGCGATGGCAAGGGAGTCAACGCCGGTACGTTTGACGAAGTCTTCGACTTCTTCGGGCTGGGTGTAGGTGTGGGTTTCGCTCTTCACGTCGTCTTCGACACCGGCGAGAACACCGAGTTCGCCTTCGACAGTGACATCGTGAGCGTGGGCATATTCCACAACGCGTTTGGTTTCAGCGATGTTTTCTTCGTAGGGCAGGTGGGAACCGTCGATCATGACAGAGCTGAAGCCCATGTCGATGCAGTTCTTGCAGGTTTCAAAGTCCGGACCATGATCCAGGTGGAGAACGATCGGAATGCCTTTACCGCCGGAGATTTCCTTGGCGTATTCAACCGCACCCTGAGCCATGTAGCGGAGCAAGGTCTGGTTGGCGTATTCACGGGCACCCTTGGAGACCTGGAGGATCACAGGGGATTCGGTTTCGACACAAGCCTGAAGAATGGCCTGCATCTGTTCCATGTTGTTGAAGTTGTAGGCGGGGATAGCGTAGCCGCCTTTGACTGCTTTGGCGAACAGTTCTTTGGTGTTCACCAAGCCGAGATCTTTGTAACTCGTAGCCATGTTGGACTCCTGTTAATGTTAGTTTTCGGGAAACATACTTTTAATGTAGTTGTTTTTTTGGAAAATTTCAAGTCAAATCTGTTATTTTGTGCTTTTTTTATCAATATTTATTTTCAGAAATGGTTTTTCCGGTAGTTCAGCGGGGATTTTCCGGTATGGCGGAAAAAGAAGTGCGAAAAACTTGCTCCGGAGAGAAATCCGCAGACTTCGGCGATCTCTTCAACGCTCATATCGGTCTTTTCCAGATAGTAGCGGGCAAATTCCAGCCGTCTGAAAGAGATGTATCCATGAAGCGGCATTCCCATCTCCCGTTTGAACTTGCGTGCGAGATTGCTTGTACTCATATTGACTTTACCGGCGATAATATCGTTTTCCAGCGGAGTATGGAGATTGTCATTGATAAATTCCACTGCTGCGGCAACATCGCGGCTCAGGTGATTTTCAGCAGGCTTTTTTTCGCCCGGAGCAAGTGTCGTGAGAAAACCGTAGAGGGCAAAAGAGAGTTCGTCCGGAGAACCGTCCGGAAAAAGATCGAACATTTTATCCAGATACACCATGGATTTTTCCGATAGATGGTTCAGGCACCCCTGCGGCAGATAACTTTGCGCTTCCGGCAGTTCAAATGTGATGAAAAAACGGCGGAACGTTTTCGATTGCAATGTCAGAAAGCGGCGGGAATAGGGCGGTATAAGCAGCAGATCGCCCTCCGAAATATTAAATTCCTGCCGATCGACATAATAATACATCTGTCCCAGCGGAAAGACCAGCGTATAGCGGTAATGGGCGATCGGAGTTATGGTACAGATCGCATTGTGAAACAGCAGGATGTTGTCCGGCAGGGCAAAGGATTTGGGCAGACGGACGCCCTCAAAAGGATTTTCGGGGGCCGCAAGTTCTCCGAGCCGCCGTTCGATAAGTTCTGTTTTGGGTGGATACATCTGAGTTTCTCCGTTGTTTCACTGTTATAATATAATTCAGAAAAGAGAAAAAGTAAAGTGCGCTTTTGCGCATTTTGTTCATAAAAAAGTGTGATAAAAACTCTACTCTTTGTAAAAATGATTGTTTTGGACAAATTGTTGCACGGTTTGAACATGGCGGAAAATAACGTCGCAATGTATATTAGGAAAAGAGCAGGTTAAAACAATTTTCATCAAAGGAGAAACCATGAAAAATCTTGACTGTCTCGTTGATACCCCGGAAACAGCGGAGATCAAACGTTACGCACTGGAAACTCTGCGTGCCGATCTGGTCGGAGTCGCTGACATCAACCGTTTTTCCAACGCGCCCTTGCGGATGAGTCCGCAGGGAATTCTGCCTGCGGCACGTTCCGTTATCGTTATGGCGGTGCATCACCCCGATGCCGCTATGGAGCGCGGCGGTCTGGAACATCCTCAAATCATCGGACCTTACGCCATTCAATACTCCATGAACTGGCGGCTGGACGACATGAGTTACCGCATGAGCCGTTTCATTGAGGAACTCGGTTACGAAGCCGTACCGATCGCCTCATCCAATATCTGGCGTTACCGCGGTTACAAGGATCTGACTGCCCAATTTGCTCCTGATGTATCGCACATGCACTGTGCGGTTGCTGCGGGGCTTGCCGAATTCGGCTACAACGGACTTGCCATTACACCGGAATTCGGTGCGCATCAGCGGTTTGTGACGATCATCACCGATGCTGTGCTGACACCGTCCCCGCTGCTGGAACCGGGCAGCGTCTGCGACAACTGCATGATTTGCCGCAAAGAGTGCCGTTCCGGAGCGTTGAGCAAAGAGATCAACGGCTGGAACGAGGTCAAAATCGAAGACAAGGTCTACCGTTATGCCAATAAAAATCTCTGGCGTTGCGCCTGGGGCGAACATTTTGACCTCGATCTTGATCTACCCATTCCGGAACACGTTGACGAAAAAGTGATCATGGAAGCCACTGTGAAATACGGCAGACGCGCCGGTGAAATGGGCTCCTGTCAGCGTTACTGCATTCCGAAACATTTGCGTTATTTCGACCGGGAATATACCAATGCCCCCCGCCGCCGCCGTCAGTTTATTGCCAATCCGGAATTGAAAGATGTTCCGTTCCACCGCGGCGTGTTTGAACAGGTGCGTGCCATGGCTGCCAACTGGGGCGTTGACAACGTGCTGATTGCAAGTGCCGACAGCGTAAAAGAGAAACTCAACTGCGATTTGGATAAACTTCTGCCCGGAGCCAAAACGATCGTTTCCATGATCGCCTGCCGCAACCCGTTTGAGGCGGATCTTACCAACCCCCGCGCCCATGAAAACCGTTTTGACAATGCCGTAAGCCCGATCCTTATTCAGGCGGGATACGATGCTGTCCGCCTGCTGGAAAATCACGGATTTACCGCCGGACAGATGTTTGAGTTCCCGGAAGATAAGTTGCAGGAAGTTCTGGCTGTTCCCGGAAAACAATTGCACACGGTCACGCTGCTGACCGATGCTCTGCTGCCGGAAACCGGCTGGAAACTGCCCGATAACCGTCCGTCCCGTGCTGTAACTCCGCAGAAACTCACCGCCCGCCTCCGGCGTGAAATGACCATGCGTGAGTGTGACCTTGTGGGGATCGCTCCGGCGGAGCGGGTCGATGCGCTGGTTCCTCAACTGCAAAAGATTTTCGACGGCGAAATCGAATTGTCCGCCGTCAACAAAGCCGATACCATTTACAAACCGTACGAACCCGAAATCGTGGAGATCGAACGCAAAGTGACCGGTACAGATGCTTATTTGCCCAATGCAAAAAGTGTCATTATGCTGGGGTTGCGCATGCCGCACGGTTCTGTGGATATCACAGCCCGTACTCCGGCGGAGGCGGCGGGGCCTTATGTGTTTGCGCAGTATGAAACGATCATGCGTCTCCGGGTGCTGGCATGGAATTTGATCGGTCGTCTGGAAGAGGCGGGGTACAAGGGGGCGTTGGCTCTGGATCTTCACAACACCGGTTCGGTCTGCTGGAATCCGCGCGGCAATTATCCGGATGCTTTCTGCAACGTTTTCGCAGCAGCGGCGGCGGGACTGGGAACGGTCAGTGAATGCGGAACGCTCGTCACACCCCAATTCGGTTCCAACATCCGTTTTGCGGCAGTCATCACCGATGCTCCGCTGGAATACAATGAAGTGCTGAAAAATATGGTTCTGGAGTGTGCCAACTGCACAAAGAACTGTGTTGCCGCATGCAAAACCGCCGCTTTCGGCGACTTGAAACCGTTTGTGCTGGACGGCGTGGAAATGCCGTTCCGTAAAATCGACATCAACCGCTGCAACTGGGCAAAACGTTACAGTCTGGTTGCAAGCGAAGGCAATCAGTACACCGGCTGGCAGTTGGATGAAAAGTATCCTGAAAACGCCGATTTGAATGAATTGCGTGCGCAGCTCGATGCCGGTTTGCGCAAAGTTCCGCAGATCGAAAAGATCCGTCCCTGTAACTTTGAACAGTGCATTCTCGCCTGTCCGTACAGCCGCAAACAGGATTGATTGCAGTACAAAAAAACTGCCGCTTGCCTTTATGGGGGCGGCAGTTTTTTTCTTTACGCCTCCAGTGGCGGAGGCGGGTACACTTGAGTTAGCGGCGGTTCAGTTTTCCGGTCAGAACCATCGTAAACGCAAGCAGAATGATCAGAACGCATGTCCCGGCAAAGAGAGCCATCTCTTCCATCCGCAGAATAAAGTAATTCAGCGCATAGGCAAGGGAGAATACACCCCCCAGCAGAAGAGCGGGTTTGAGCCGGTTGAAAATCATGCGGGCGTAAAAGACGGTCAGGGCAATCACGATCACACTGCTGATGATATAACTGATCAAAAAGCCGCATTTTTCAGAAAATGCCAACAGCATGAGGTAGAAAAGTATCGGTGTAAGCGCACTGACCAGATACTGGATCTCATGAACGTAGATTTTGCAGAAGTGTTCCGCAGCAAGAAATGCTCCGAAGAAAATCACCAGAAAGAGGGTCGCATAACGCAGAAAACGCAGTACGCTTGCGTAATCGCTGGTGGGAAGATGAAATTTCGTCTCCACTCTTTCGCGGTACAGATGTTGGGAAAAACTCCACTCTGCGCTGAAAAATTTATTTTCGATATGACGTTTGTCAGGCAGAACGACACCCGAAAATCCGGGAGCGGACCATGCGCCTTTCACCTTCAAACTGCCGTATGCGACAAACTGAATACTTTCTGCGCCTGACAGTGAAAATTTGATATGGCATTTGACTGCGCCTTTTTCTGTTTCGGGAATGAAAAAATGATAGCCGGTCGTTTCCTTGAACGTCGGAACTTCTTTTCCATTGACTGTAACGACAATATTTTGCGCACTTTCTTTGGCAAGAACGACTTTGCGTTCCTGTTTTTCTTTCTGGCGGAAGATCATATCCATCTGGATATCAGCCCGGTAAACAACGGTCTGATAAATGCCGCGGTAACGGACTTCAGGAACGAGTTCGGCGGAGACCCGGTAATCTTCCGGCAGCAGAACGCCGCGGTACGGTACGGGGATCAGCGGACTTATTTTGCCCCATGCGGCAGATATTTCATTTTGCACCTGTTTGTATTTTCTCTCACGTTCAGTACCGATTTCATTGATAAAGAACAGCGGGATCTGAAAGATGAAGAGAGCCGCTGTGATGATCAGCAGTTTCTTGACGATTGCCGGCAGTTTGAACGGCAGAAGCTCCGCTGTTTGGGTGTTATTGTTTTCGGCATCGGCAGTTTTTTGCAGTTCTTCACTCATTTTGCAGTTTCCTTTCTTTGTTGATGTTGATAGAGTTGAACGGAGGTACGCAGTTCTGCCAGAAACTGATCCTCATTTTTTAATTCATTGAAAAGAGCGGTACATGTTTTGCACGTTCCCAAATGGGCCGAACAACCGATACGGCTCAATACGGACATGTGTCCGTTGCGGTAAAGTTCCAATTCTTCTTTTGTGTAGTGTTTCATCATTTCTCCTCCAAATCTCTGATGATCTCTTTCAAAGCGGCGATACAGCGGCTTTTTGCGACATAGACGGAAGAAAGTGAAATGTTCAGAAATTCCGCAACTTCCTGAACCGGGCGGTTTTGCAGAGCATACATTTCAAAGGCGACGTATGTTTCTGATTGGACATGTCCTTTCAGTTCAACGAGTGCCATATTGAGAATATGCTTGCGCCACTCATCATTCCAGGCATTTTCCCACTCATCGGCAGAGGGCAGCGGCGGCAGGTTTTCATCGTCGATGCTGGCGGTGGGGTGTTTTACCCGGCTGCGGTAAATACGGATCGCCTGATAGCGGATCAGTTTTCGCAGATAATGCCGGAACCGTCCTTTGCCCGGATCATATTTGAAAACGACATGTTCCGGTACATTGTCGGGGGCGAATTTGCCGACAATATCTTTGCTGAAGATTTCCACCATAACTTTCTGGATGAGTTCTTCATTCTCATCCGGCGTCAGATTGCAATCCTGGCCGCAGAGCCAGATCAACGGTTTGTAGGCATCGTAAAACTCGCGCCACGAAACTTCGTCGCCGCTGCGCATTTTAGCCAATAATGATTTTCTTGTAGTAAACGCCATTTGTTCAGTTCCTTTCATCTGCCTACTGACTGCAAAAGAGAATGGATATCTTACACCGGATTAAAATTATTTTTCAAAATTCAATGTTTTCAATACAGCCTCAAATTGTTTTTTCAGTTTTTTTGCTTTTTCAGTTTTGCAGGAAAGGCCGATAAATACATATTTGTTCCCGATTTTGATAATATAATTATTGCAGGTACTGCCGGTATTGGGATTTGAAAAATCCACAAAATAACAGATATATCCATTGAGGAGTATTTGCCCGTTTCCTTTTATTTCAGTTTCGAGCAAAGAGTGTTTCTGCAATAGGATTTTGTCTAATTCCTGTCGGCTTGGCGAATTTGAAATCATAAACATTTTGACACAGTTGCGGTAGTCTTGGGGATCGCAAATAATAAATTCCACTCCGTCTGCCAAAGCCTTCTGGTTTTCGCTATTGCGGTGAAACAGTTCAAGCCACTCCGGCATCTGTACTACTCCTACGATGGGTGATATTTTTTTCAGGAACTGCCACTCTGCCGGAATTGTCATTGATAATTTCAGTTGTTCGCTGCGGATTTCTCTGGTCGGCACTTCTGATAAATCAAAGGGTTTGTTTTCTATCCAAATCCAGTAAATGATAATTCCGATCAACAGCAGTAAAACAGAACGTTTAAACAGCCGCCAACTCGTCCGGAGCATCCATTTCCACCAATATACCACACCTTTTTTTGCATCAGCAATACGGTCAGAAAGATGTTCGCCGTTTTGCAGTTTCCGTTTGATCAGCGTGAATTCAGTTTCTACTTTTTCAATGTTGTTCAGGCGCAGATAAGGGTCTTTTCTGCACATGGCAAGAGCGAGGCGGAAAAAATATTTTGTTGCTCCAAGCAGCGGCAGATCTTGAGGAACAGCAGGAAACTCCTCCGGATTTTTACCGGTTACGGCACAGTAAATCACTTTGCCGAAGGCATAAAGATCATTCTGTTGGCGGGAAGTTCGGTCTGTTGAGTCGGATGCTTCGAATGCCCGCTCCTCCGGAGGGATAAATTCCCATGTTCCAGCCAGTTGCGTCATCGTCACCGAAAGCGATGACAACAAGCCGATATCCGCAATTTTGGGGACTCCTTTGACAAAGAGGATATTATCCGGTTTTATGTCCCGGTGGGTAAAACCAGCCTTGTGGATCTGCCGGATACCGTCAAACACTTCGGTTAATACATTTTCCAATTCATTTTGCGGAAGCGGTCCGTTCTGCAAACGGCGGGCGAGGGTATCGGGGATATATTCATACGGGCTTACCGAGTCTGCCGCTTCCATGGTATAAAAAAAGTTTTCGTCATCTTCTTCGACGTGAAAAATCTGCAGCAGACCGGGGGCATTTTCGGTGATTTTTCGATAATTTATGACACCTTTCAATTCCCGTTCCCAATGGGCACCGAGTTTCCGTTTGGAAATGATTTTGACCGCCATGTTTTTCCCGGAAATATCTTCGCAGTACCAGACCGTACCGTAAGCCCCGCTGCCGCAGAGTTCCAACAATTTCAAACCATGAAAAATACGTTCAGCCATTTTATTTCCCCATCTTCAAAGTGGCAAGAGCCGCAGTAAATTCCTGCTGGCGGACTGCAAATGTTTCAGCTCCGGCGGAGAAGGTGAGCTGAATGATTTTATCCCCGGATTGAATCATGTACAAACAGGTGCGCAACGGCAGCTGCTTGATGGCAAAATCCATGAAAATACAAAAATTCCCCTGGATTTGTGTATGCTTGAAATCATATATTTCCAACTGCATTTTCATCTGTTCAGCATATTGCTGTTTCAGGCGGAAACGGCATTCGTCAAGAGGGATTTGTTTTAATGGTTCCAGAGAACCGGGCATGACAGCAATCAAAACCTGATCGGGAAACGCCTTGTCGAAATTACAAATGATGACTCCCTGACCGTTTTGAGCAAACAGTTGTGCCAACTGAAGCAATTCTGCTGAATAGTTTTGCTGCGTCTCCTCCGGAGGCGGTGTTTTTTGAACAAACGCTTTCAATGTTTCCGGAGTCATTATTTCCCAGTGAAAAGGAATGTCCATCGTAATATTTTTATCCGTTTTATGGACATACTTTTTTGTTTTCTGTTTGGTGATGTCAAAGGGGGGAGCGGGTTTCCAGAACCAGTAGGCGGCAGTTCCTCCGAGGAGGAGAAAAAGCAGCATGAGATACCAGAATTTGCCCATGATTTTGCCGGAACGGAACAAATGATTTTTCAGTTCGCTCAAATTGTATTTTACTGCGTAAGTCAAACGGTCTCTAAACGTTTCTCCGGTCAGAAGTTTCCGTTCGATTTCGGCAAATTCGACGGCAACATCCCCGATGTTATCCAATCGTCCTTCCGGTTCTTTGCGGCAAAGTTGAAATGCGAGACGCAGAAAGAATTTCAATGGCAGAGAGAGCGGCAAACCTTTGGGTACAGCAGGATAATCCGACGGGGAATTTCCGGTAGCCGCACAATAAATGACTTTACCGAAAGCGTAAAGGTCGTTGCGCTGACGGGAGAGCGGATCGGTGGAACCCGCAGTTTCGGCAGTACGTTCTTCCGGCGGGATGAATTCCAGAGTTCCGGCAAGTTGAGTCATCGTAACGGAGTGTGCCGACAACAGTCCGATATCCGCAAGTTTGGGGACACCCTTGACAAAGAGAATATTATCCGGCTTGATGTCACGGTGGGTAAAGCCGGCAGCATGGATGGTCCGGATTCCGGTAAAAATCCCGGAGAGAATACGGAAAAGATCATTGGGGGATACCGGACCATTTTGCAGACGGGCGGCAAGCGTGTCGGGCTGATACTGACAGGCGTCCAAACTGTCAGCGGGTTCCATGGTGTAGAAGAAAGATTCTTCATCCTCTTCCACATGAAATATTTGCAACAGAGAGAGGTGTTCTTCCGTGATGCGGCAGTAGTTGCGAACTCCCCGCAGTTCACGTTCCCAGTGCGAACCGAGTTTCTTTTTGGAGAGGATCTTCAAAGCCATGCGCCTGCCGGAAATATCTTCGCAATACCAGACTTCTCCGTAAGCCCCGCTGCCGCAGAGTTCAAGAAGCCTCAACCCATGAAAAACCCGCTCCATTCCAAACCTCATTTTCTCAACTGTTACGATTTTAATTTTGAACTCTGTTCAAAATTACCCCCCTCCGGGGCAGAAAAGACAATCTGCCCTATACTATGCCTGTGGGGGAGGGGTTATAACGTACCATAAATCATATTTTTTTCAAGCGCAGAAAAAGGATTTTTTCAAAAAAATCACGAATTTTTATTTTCTGAAATCACTTTTTTCAGAAAGGATACCGAAACCGGAAAACGGCAACCGTTCAACCGGAAATAAATCC
Organism: Lentisphaeria bacterium; assembly: GCA_017466125.1. GTDB lineage: Bacteria > Verrucomicrobiota > Lentisphaeria > Victivallales > Victivallaceae > Victivallis. Next base: position 31,912 of record JAFTUS010000047.1, read on the forward strand.
AACTGAAAATACTTGATAAAATCGTTATTGCAAGGGAGATGCCCCACACCCAAAGTAACCATTCGAAATCAACAAAGGCATCGGACCAATGGAATTCCAAGAAGACATTCAGATAGAGAATCCAGAAAGATAACCTTGCTATCCAAAGAAAAACAGCAGGAACCCTTTTTACCGCGAATAAAAAGTATAATCTTTTCATACTGAATTTTTTCAGCAGTTCCAAAGAATATTGCTCGCCTTGCCGGAGCAGTTCCGGTCGGGCAAGAAAGACTTTCCAGAAAAAAAGCAATATCAAAAAAGAGATAATCCAGAGTCCCCAACAACACAACAATATACTAATGATAAAATTGACGTAAAAATGATCCATCACCTCATCAAAGATAACGAAAAAATCATGCCGGAACAGTAAAATCCAACCCAGCCCAATTGAGTATAATGCTGTAAATAAAAAAGTTATGATCATGCACCTCTTGAGTTTTGGCAAGGTCAGGTTTCTGCTCACGATAATATATCTTATCGGACTAATTCCCACATACATCAACCCAACGACACTCGAAATCAGAGGTAGATAAACAGAAATATTAGAATAATGCTTTGGGGAAGGCCATATAATAGTACACAGCAATAAATTGAGCAAAAGCAAAAAAGTGATTGTAAGCCACGAAATATTCAGCAGACCGGTCAGAAACAATTTTCTTTTTAACTGCATTTCGTTCAAATCATTTATTTTTATTGACATCATTTTATATTCCTTTCGTTTCAATAATAAGAGAGCAGAAGAGCAAGCAGAATAAGACCCCAATCTATTGTTGTAAAATCAAACATTTTTTCCTCCTTGTGATTGAATTGTTGATACTGTTTGCGTTTTGTCCCCTCGCGGGGGCCGCCGCCGCAGACGGAAAATGCCTGCGGCGGCGGCTGGACTTATCAGTTGGTCGGGCTCGAAGAGTTACTGCTGATAAGAAATGATTTCCTCATAATGACTTCTCCTGTATATAAATTTGTTTTGTTATGTTGTTTTCGCAGAAATCTTTTCTGGAAAGGCTCTATACTAAACGTTGACTGATTTTCGCAAGGGCTTCGGAATGCTCCGTCCGCTCAACACCCCGATAAAATACGCTGCGCTCTTTTTTCGAGGCATCGCTCCCGGCGAGCGGTATTGTCTCATGCGAGACAATATCGACGCTGCGCTTGTACTTTCGCCGCCATTTTAAGGCGGCGACCAGCGTTCCGCCGCTGGAGCACGTGCGGGTAGCACCCGCTGGCGAGTACGCGCTACGCGCGGATTTTTTTATCAATCTATGTTTAGTACACAGTCTTTGAAAAAAGTTCAGAATAATATCCTTTTCGGGACAGACGGCAATCAGCAGGATGTCCAAAGAGGAAGTGTACCATGCAAGAAACAGGATCGGAATAAGGAACCACTTGCATTTCCATACCGAAAGAAACGTAGTGACTCCCAATCCGATGACAAAAAAAGCATCGGCGATATCGTTCAGAAAAAGTCCGGCGAATGCGATCATCAAAAGCAGCACTTGCATAAAAACCTCCGTAATCAGTTACTACACAAACAGACTGCGGAGGTTGTTTGAATTCTTACACAGAAAACGTAAAAAAAAGTAAAATTATTCTTTTGGGGTCAATGCTCTGAAAGCAAAGCCATTGGCGATCATGAAAAAGGCGACAGTAAATCCGATAAATCGGACGAGTCTGCATATTTTTTCGATGGGAGAATTCTGTTGCAGTAGAGTACCGATATTGTGTAAATTATTTTCGGTATGTTTCATAGCTTCAATTGTTTCCGGAAAACTTTTTTCATGTTCCCGGAGTGTTTTCGCCCAATCCTCAAGCCCCTTTGCCGTATTTTCGGAAGTTTTCTCTATTTGCCGTGAACCGGGAATAGAATCCACAAACGGCAGAGAGCTTATTCTCTTGAGCCACCGGCATACCTTTGCAGAATTTTCCAGAATACCGATACGTTTGTAAACGCTGTCAGCGGTTTTCTGCACCAATTTCCGATGACTTTCGACCGCCTTGCTGTACTCGACCAGATTTTTTCCGATCTCCCGCTCCTGCACCCGGTAATCCCCCGGTTCAAACAAAACACACCCCGCAATCAAAGCAATCCCCAAAACAATTTGCAAATCAGCAAGCAAAGTAATGTTTTTCATTGTACACTTCTTCTATCGACACATTACGTTATGGGCAGTGTAACGAATTTATTGTTACAACCACTATTTTTTCAGACATTATTCATATCTTTCTATAGTTTGATTACAAATAAAATACGACAAATCAGCCTGTGCTGCTTGATTCGGATTGTGAGTAACCATAACAACGGAAATTCCAAGTTCCTTTTGTAAGCCAAGGAATAAATCAAAGACTTGTTTACTGGTGTTTTCATCAAGATTCCCTGTCGGCTCATCTGCAAGAACAAGAGGAGGAGTTCCGACTAAAGCTCTTGCGATTGCGACACGTTGACACTGTCCACCACTCATTTTTCCGGGATGCCTGTTGTACACACCAGAAGCAATCTCTTCTTTATGGAATAATTTTTCCAATATGAATTCCGCGTCACGCTTGGCATCTGTTTGATTTTTTCCTCTAATAAGTTGTGCCGCCATTACATTTTGCAAGGCTGTAAGCTCGGGCAAAAGGTGATGTTGTTGAAAAATAAAACCGATTTTTTGAGCACGATATGTTGCTAATAGTTTATTGTCTCGTGTCGATTCAAAAGTCACTCCGTCAATAATCAATTTACCGGAAGATTGGCGATCAAGCAATCCGAGAATGTTCATAAAAGTGCTTTTACCACACCCCGATTGCCCACATATAGCAACCAATTTTCCTGTTTGCATTTCCCAGTTTATATCCTTCAGTACAACTAAATCGTCAGCTTGTGGTACTGAATAAGACTTGCAGATATTCTCACATGTAACAATGTTTTTCATATGTATTCCTCACTCGTTTCGAAGGTTATTAATAGGATCTGAATTGACAATATATTTAGTCGGAAGCCAGCTGGCTATCAGACATGCTGCAATAATTATGACTGCAAAAAAGCAAATTTCAGGCACAGAATATACTATAGCTGAATGCGGCATAGAGCAAAAGTTTTTCATGATATCACCCCAAAACGTTCTAGATAGAGAAGCAACTCCCCATGCACTAAATCCACCGATGACGAGAGAAAAAATTGCCACTCTCAAGCCCAATAAGAGAAAAATCATTCTCAACTGAAAAGCAGTGCACCCCATTGCATAAATAATTGCTAACTGCTTTATTTTATCCAAAATCAACATTGAAATAAGGATGCTGATACCAATAACTGCGAGAAATATTATTGCGCCAGTTCCAATAAATGCCACTCTTTTTATACCAAATAAAAAGGGAATGGCCGTTTGGTTGTAAGTTTTCCAACATTCAACTGAAACTGTAGGAAACTTTTCTTTTAGTTCCTGTACAATCGAATCGACAGCAAGGCGATCTGTCACTACAATATCAATAATATTATGCTTTTCATAATTATTAAAAAATTTAATCAGGTTGTTTTTCTTTACATAAACTACACACTTGGTCGAAGAACTGTTTATAATAAGAGGACTGTCACTTAAATAACCAGCTGTGCGAAATGTGATTTTTGATTTTTCTCCACCCAATGTCAATATTTCAAAGACATCGCCAAAGGCTGAAGGACCTAACGGAAATATATTCGTTAAATTTTTGCTAACTATACACCAGTTTTCTTTTTTCTCATTTTCTCGCTGATCAGTCATTATTCTTATTGGTTCATCTTTCGGACGACGATTAGTTAAATCTCTATTCGTTTTTGAATAGACATTTTCTAAAAGAACCGGCGGACGATAATCTTCATTGGCAAACGAATAACCTATAAACTGAATTTTTTTTATTCCGGAAAAAAATATCTCTCCTGGTTTGGCAATTTCTGTTGCTTGTTTTCTAGTCGTTACCGTAAAGTCATTTTCAATAAGAATTCCCGTATCAAATCTTGAGACCTGTTTTGAGCTTTTAAGGTATTGTGCTATATTTGCATATGAGTCACCTTGCTTCAAAAAAATTCTAATGTGCGGAGATGAGTCAGCAATACTCAAAAGCATAGCTTTTTGCATGTAAGCGATTAAAAAATATGTGTACATAAATGCGAAAACACATATTGTTAATACAGAATAAAGCACTAATTTTTGTCGTGCTGTCAAAATTTTTCTTGAGTATATTTGTGTGAATTTCATTTGCGCAAATCCTCTATTGGGTCAATCCTAAAAATTCTTTTCCCTGCAAACCATGCAGAAGCTATTGTCACAAAAAGTGAAATTATCAAAACAATAATAGCCGTATTCGTGTCCCAAGAAAAAGAAAAATCTTTTATGAGAATTGCTGCAAAAATATTCTTTAGGCTGCAGTTGGGAATCATTTTTAAGAAGAGCCATGTTATTCCACCCCCGCATAAAAAACCGGCAGAACCAATGAATGCACCAATAAACAGTAACCCATTCCTTATTACTTTAGGTGGCATCCCCATAGCAAGTAACAAAGCTAAATTCTTTTTCTGGCGTTTTATCATTGTGTCGAAGGTGGCAAGCGAAAACAAAAATGCAATAACGAACAATGAAGATACAATAGCCTGAACCATAAAATTAATTGAATTAAACAAACTGCTTATTGTTTTAAGGGATTCTGTCCAATGAGTTACTATATATTTTTCTCCAAACAAGATTTTCAATTGTTTCGCCGAATCAGAACTGTCTTCATCAAGAGCCCGAGCTCCTACCAGAGTGTATTTTTCTGTTTTTAATATTTTTTGTGCCCAACTTAAAGGAACAATAAACAAATTTATTGAAAACATTTCATCTGGTTCTAATATTCCAGCACAAATGCAATCAAATTTTTGCTCTTTAACGAAAATCGTAAAAGTCTTACCGGGAATCATAGCAGGTAGGAAGTTTTGAGATAGAAACACCGGTATTTTGGCACTATCAGAATTAAATTGAAACAATGATGCTTGAGGTACAGTATCTAGAATTCTTAATGCGTTATTTCCAGTAGTAGACACATTTGTACCAATCATCATACCCTTGAATATATTGTCACATTCCATACTTTTAAGCGTAAAAGAAAACTCGGAATCTTTTACCAATGGAGAAACAATAATATTTGTCTTCTGGCAGGCTTGCTGAATTTCATTGAATTCAGGTAAAGATATTTTTACACGGTCTTGGACTTCTACCGTGACTCCATCAAAAAACTCGGAATCTTCTTCATCAACCGATTTAAATTTTTTATCAGGATTGCGATTGATTGAAATTTCTTCTTTTACTTGAAGAACTTTTGAAATAAGCCCTGAGTAATAATTTGAAAAAATAACTTGTATTGACCAAAAGATCCCTATGCCCAAGACCAACACTGCAATAACACTCAAGCTCAGAAAATTTTGAATTTTCCCATTTCCCCAAGGAGAAAAAATTTTTATTAGGAATTTTAACATAATCAATCATAAACCCTTTCTAAAAGTCTTTTCATCAAATTCTGCAGGTCATTTTCTTGAGCTCGTCCCGCCTGTTTGGTAACAACCCCATTAACAGCGGACCAGTTATTAGCGGCTAAATCATAATAACAAAGGGTTATATTGTGTGCCGTTGCGGACTCCTTAAATTCATAAATGCCAAATATAATGCATGACATTTTTTTGTATTTAGTATGCTTACGCAAAGCAAACACAATTTTTGAGCAATATTCCTTTATTTCTTCGCTTGCATCTTTTTTGTCTTTCTCTGATTGCTCTAGTATCTTGCTTATATCATCATAGAATTTATTAACAATCTCTTGTTTTGTATAGTAGACTGGTACTATTGTTACACTACCCGCCTCATTGTATGCATTTATTCCTGACATTAAACCATCTCGAACGCTGTTTGCAAACGAGAATGCTTTTATTTCTGATGATTGACGGCCATTTTTAATAGGGGCGGGAGGGATAACCAAAATTTCAATCGATTCTGAACTGCGATAGTTTTCACTGATCACTCGATTTATCATTTCAAACAACTTGCAGCCCGTTAAAAGAAAGCAAAGAGATAAAGCGAGAGAACACGCCATAACATATTTCATTTTTTTTAACTTCATTTTTATTCTCCTCCGCTCGCTCCATCAGAAGATAAAATAGAACGAACGACCAAATTAAGAGTTAGAAGTGTGGTGGTTAAAATACTTTTCTTATAATCAATCATTACATCGGCTAATTTCCCATCTCCGCCAATTGGGCGACCTTCAAGAGATGCTTTCAGCAACGATGCAATTGCAACTTTTACAGTATGTTCTTGCACACGTTCTGACATTTTTGTTGAAATTTTTTGTGCTGGTGTTGTTGTGATAACATCAAGATCACGTCTGTACATCCAACCAATAAATGCCATCCCTGAGTCATCCCCCATCGTTGCGCCCCAGACAACAATATTGGTTTTATATTTATCACAGTAATTTCTCAATATTTCAGTTCTTTGAGTATATGTTGTCTCATCAGTAAAAAAGGTATTCTGAAAATTTTCGAACTCTTCTTGAGGAATTTTATCCGCAAGGGTTATATTTGCAAATTTGGGCAGCTTGTTAATTTCAATAACTCCTTCACGCATGCTGTCAGAGAGCTTTGTAGACAGCTTTGGAGTTATCGCAATTAACTGATCTGGTACTTTGAAATTTTTGCAATTTACAACGGACACTTCGTATGCACTGGCGGAAGAAAATGCGGTTTGAATCCAACTGCAAAGCCAATCATAAATAGCACAGCCATTTAACAACAACATACATGATGCAGCAATTGCAGCCACAAATACTTTTTTAATACTGATGTGGGTTTGAGATTTCATTTTTACTCCTAGCTAAGTTTTTTTATTTTTTTACAATTTCCAAATCTATACCATTTACATCCATGACAATTTTAGAGGGGAATGAAAACTCTTGAGAGGCTTTATCAAAATAAAATTGCAAGAGAGGACGAGTTCCTTCTTTTTCATCAGCTAATGCCACCGCCTTATACATTGTCAAAATATATCCGTTCGAAATTGTTGATTTTTTTATAAGAACAGGCAATGGTTTCCCTTCTGCTACCCAACGAACTTTTATCCCTTGTGCGGGGAGATCCTTAATTGTTCCCATAAATGCTACTATCTGACCGAATGTTGTGATAATCTCGTCTGGGGACACCGAAAGTTCATTGATAAGTTTTCCATTTCTTGTCCGCCTCAAAATTTTGCTTTTTCCAAGAAAACTTTGGTTTTCGATAGAGACGGTTAAATCTTCCTTGTTTGTTTTGGGAATTTGTTTTTTCTTTTTAAACCATGAGTCACTGTTCGCTTGGACATACTCAATTGCGGTAATTCGTTCCTTTTCAACATTGGCGTTTTTGTCCATAATAACACGATAAGTCAAAACCGAATTTTGACCATCAGTGATAGTGATTTTTAGATTCCATGCATTATTTTTGCCAGGGGAAACATCGTATGATATCATACTTTGTGCATTGCCACCTATGTTCATTTGTTTCATGAACTCCAATGCAAGAGGCCCCTCAAATTTGTATGCGGCATGAGATCTTTTTAACGGATACTGAATAAGAGTTAATTTTTTTACTTTGGAAGATTGTGCTTCTTTAGTTAATTCTCCGGCTTGGGATTTTTTTACTTTGGTAACATTTGCATTTGTAGCAGGTTTACATTCGTTTTTTGAGGATTTTTGGGGAGCTTCGGTTATTTTGCCTTGCATTTTGCGATCTAACTGCTCACTTTTTGCATTTAAAGCACTAGTGACAGGCTCCAAAACATCTTTCTTATTATTTATTTGAGCCCTAAGGGCAGTTGGGACAGCGAATGCAACTATAACAATTCCGATACAACAATTCAGTACTTTTGTTTTACATGGCAACATTTTCATTCCTTTCTAATTATGTAAAAGTCAAGGGCTGATTCCCTTGTTTTTGTTGTTTTTTAATTTTTCTTAATTTTTGTTATTGAGCCAATTTCGAAAGTATTGGCATTTTTTATTAAATTTACGTTTTATCGTGCCGTAAAACCATTTTACGGCATCACTTTAGGCTTTTTTTGCGAAAAAATCCTAAAAAATCAAGTTTTTGAGTGTACACCTCCATCCGAACCGCCAGTTCCAACTGTAATTAAACTGCAAATACCAATTACTGCTAAAACAGATACCATAGCGCACCTCTCTATTGTTAATTGTTAAACTACTGACTTACTGCCTTGCTAACGGTATTTCTTACAGCGGAGTCGCAAATATCGGGAATTTTTTTTGAAAGTTTTGGGAAAGTGAGGTGGGGGCTTGGGGGCGGAGAGAAAACCTTTTTTCAAA
>JAFTUS010000048.1 GCA_017466125.1 Lentisphaeria bacterium
CTTATCGGTATATGCCGCTTTGGATTCGATCATGTATGACACCTTCATGCGTTATCCCCGCCGCCGTTTGAATGCCTTTTCGCCCAATCAGGGAGCAATGCCGCTTCTGCTCAATGATACCGCTCCGTCCTTGTCGCCCAACGAATATCACGGTCAGCAGATCCTCCAATGGAGCAAAGCCTTTCCGGGCAAAATCACCGTTCACGAAAATATTATGATGCAATCTTACTACGGCATCAACCAGTTCAACACCCGTGCCATGTTGGATGATCTCGATTTTTTTGCAGAAGCCGGGGTAAACAGCGTTCTGTATGAGGCATATGAACCGGGTTTCCGTTTCTTTGCTCCGAATTTTGAGGCAGCTGCCCGAAAATTCAATGGCATCATTGAAGATTACAGCATGAACGAACTGGAAAAACGCCTCTCAAACCACCCCTGCCCTGACGGACTTTTCAATATCACGGATATCGATATTGCCGCCAATATTTCTGATCCGGTCATGCGGAAAAATTTCACCCTCCGGAAAAAGTTGCTGCAAAGCGGCTCGCCGGAAGATTTCAGAAACTATGCAAACTTTGCCTGTGAAAACACAGATTCGCTCGATACTCTTTTTATTGTCTACAATCACGCCCGGCAATTCATCCAATCCGGGCAACTGGACTTCTCCGGTGCCCCGGCAGAAGCCCGCAAAATGCTTGCATACCGAAAACTCTGGGATTATATGGAAAATCTTCCGGAACCGGACAAGGCTGTTGCCACCTGTCTCCGGAATATCAATTATCTCATAAGCAATGTCCGTTCATTTTAACCCAAAGGAGAATAAAAATGAAGCACAAACAATTCACCCTTATCGAACTCCTGGTTGTAATTGCCATCATCGCAATCCTCGCCGCAATGCTGTTGCCGGCACTCAACAAGGCACGGGAAAAAGCCAAAAGTATTTCGTGTGTCAGCAACCTGAAAACTCTGGGGACTTATGTGGTCTTTTACGCCGATGATTACAACAATTTCATTTTTACAGATTACGGAACCCGTTACTCCATGGCCAATAACGATGAGTATGTTTCTTCGCTCGTAGCGATGATCGTCAACTCCGGTTTGCCTCAAAAAACACAGGACTACCGTAAATATATGCTCTGCCCCGCCAATCCGTATCCGCTCGCCCAAACCGGATATTCCGCACACTATTCGCATCTGCTTCACGGCAAAGCCACATCCGGCACGATGGCATTACCGGGTTGTACCAACGTCGCAACCGGATATTACTACCAGATGAACCGGACTCCGGGCATGGCTCTCGTTGCCGACCGTTTCGCCAACAACCGCATAAATCACCCCAATGGAGGTCAAGCCAAGATCCATGGTATCAAAGATGATCTTTCGGTTTCTGAATTTACCGACAAATACGGCTTTATCCCTCACAACTGGGGATTTAATTCTGAACCGGACAAATACAGTGACATCTGGATAATGCTCTCTTCCGGACAGTACCAAACTTCTACTTATCTGAAACTTTTATGAGGTGCAAAAAATGAAAAAATTGCTTTTGCTCGCTCTCTTTGTTGTTTCTGTTGCGGTTTTTGCCGCTCCGATGAACTATAATGTCAAATCCTACGGTGCAAAAGGTGACGGTGTGACTGATGATACCGATGCCATTCAAAAAGCCGCCGATGCCGCCCGCCGGGAACGGAATAAAGCCAATCTGGTCTACGGCATCCACCGTTATGAACGTACACACCGCAACACCACCCAAGGCGAAATCTTTCTTCCCGCCGGAAAATATCTTATCAGCCGGGCGATCCTGATGGATAATGCCATGGTCATCCGCGGCGAAAAAGGTACTGTAATCATTCAGAAAAACCCGGAGCAGGATATTCTCTTTATGCACTATACCAGTTATTCCCGTGCGGAAAATATTGCCTTTGAAGGGGGGAATATCCAAATCCACCACTGGACGAACAACATCGATCAGGCGGGACTGCGTATTGTCAACTGTACCTTCAACGGAGCCAAAACAGCCGGTATAAAATCGACGATGTACCGTTACAAAGACAAAAAACAGAAATATCTCTCCCGTGCCGACGAGGTCGCATTCGGTACATTGCAGGATCTCAATGCGTCACCTTTTATCCTCAAACGGGAAAACGGAAAGGTTATCTTTGAACGTATTGCTCCTGAACGTCTGAAAGAGTTTGAAAATTCCACCAATCTCATCGTTGACCAATGCCGTTTCCAAAACAACCGGGAAGACATCTTTATCAATGCTGACGGCATTATCGTGCGCGATTGCCACTTCCTTGTCAATGGAAATGACAATACCGCTTCCATTTCCATGGCGGGCAGAGGCCGTTTGGAAAACAGTACCATCCATTTCACCGGAACACCGGGAAAAAATCAATATGCCGTCAAACACCGGGAAGGAGCAATGCTGTTGGACAATGTAAAAATCACTTCAGCCAATAATGTTCCGGTTCCTGCCGTCCGAACCACTGCAAATCGGCGCAGTTCCCAAATCCGTCTGAAAAATGTCACCTGTAATGTGCCGGCTGCAATCGTCTCTGTGAAAGCCAAAGTCATGCCCAGACTCATTATGTTTCAAAACGTCACCCATACCGGAAAAAATAAAGTTCAGGCTCTTCAGTTTGACAAAACGCCGAACCGGGCATGGCTGAATATGTGGGCAAAACGGGAACGGGATATTCATATCAGCCACGACCCCAGCCGTCCGCCGTTGCCGGACGGGGAATTTTTCAGAATCGTTGCCGGTAACAACAGCAGCAATATCGTATTTGATCTGACTCCGGATCTGCAGAAAATATTTGAAACCATTCCTGACGGCTTTGAAGTCAAACAAATTTCCCGCGGCACAGCCCCCGTCTTCTCCGGCAAAGTCATCTATGCCGACGACCTCGGAGCCGCAACTCTTGATGCCGCAAAGGATGAAACAGAAAAATTGAAAGCCTATATCGCCAAGGCCCAGCAAACTCCCGGTACCACTCTCTGCATTCCTGCCCGCTGGATCAAAGTCAATGATACCTTTAACATTACCGGAGATATGAAACTTATCAGTTGCGGAGCGGGCGGCATCGTCGGCACAAATGATGAAAAGCCGATTTTCAAAGTTAGCGGAAACGCCGTTCTGTTTTTGAAAGACACCATTTTCCGCGGCGGAAAAAATCTGGTTGATTTTTCCAATGGCTATACCGGTAAAGTGTGGGTGGAGAACTGTATCGCCTATGATGCCAAAGAGGGCATGTTCCATGCGGCAAACTCCCCTGCGGCAGTTCTGACTGTGCTGGACGGTCTTTTCTTCACACCCCGCCTTTATACGGGAAATGCAAAATACGCCATCTTTGACTCCTGCTGGTTGAGCAGTGCGCCGGACATCCCCCGCGGTCAGTACAGCAAAGATTATGCCTTTATCAAAGCCGACGGCGGTACGGTGCAGTGGAAAAATATTCTTACTGTCCCCTATTATTTCCGCCGTGTTCCGATGAATAAGATTTGGAAGATTTGGGATCCGGCACTCAATGGTCATTTCCGCTGGGTGGATACCAAAGGCTGTTTCCTCTCCTTTGACTGCCGTTACGGCGGCGAATGGGGCGGTCTGACTCCGGTCTATCTCCATGGGAAAAACGCCTCGGCTTATATCGAAGGAGGCACGACCTCCGTCAACTGTCCCCGTATAGTTGCAGCACCTTTTGTATTGGATGATGAAAGGGCGGCAGCCAAAGCATTGGCATTGTCGATCTACATAAACTGCAGTTTCAGGGAAAGTTCCCCCAAATTGCTCAAAGACGGTCAAATCCAGCCCTTGAAAAACTATAAGGCTATAGGAATGATCCCCTACCCCTCCCAAAAGTGATTTTTCCGATACTCCAATGCAGTGATCTGAAAGCGTTTGCGGAAACTTTTGCTGAAATAGTTTACATCAGCAAAACCACATTGATCCGCAACCGCTTTCAGCGGCATACCGGTTCTTGCCAACAGATTTTTTGCCACCTTGAGCCGATATTCCAACAGATATTCCATGGGAGAAACATTCAACTCTTTTTTTATGATACGGTGGAGCGTTCCACGGTGCATTTCCAACTGTCCGGCAAGATAATCCACGCCGCACTCTTTCCGGGAAAACTGGGCAGCCACCAGATTTTTGAAATGTTCAGAAACCGTTTCTGCCGGAGTGGAACGGCCGCTGGAAAAATTCTGAAAAATCTCCAAAGCCAAAGCCTCTGCCCGGTATTGAGCCTCCGGCAAAGCACTGCGTAACTCTTTGAGCATGGAGAAAAAAAGCGTTTCCGGGAAAGACGACACTTTGTATATTTCATGCCTGATACCGTAATTGCGTATCAAAGTTTCACAGTGACTTCCGTCAATCGTGAACCAACCGAAACCGGTGTTGGGGAGCAATGCTTTTTCAGCATGGACATCTCCCGGCAAATAAAAAAACACCTCATTTTCATGCAAATAATAGTGTTTGCCGTTGATATCAAAATCCAGACAACCGGAAAAACCCCAGAAAAGTTGCAGATAATTTCCGGTTTTGACTTGCTGTTTCCAGGGAGAATCGACGACAAAACATCCGGCGGAGCGTACCGGCAATATTTGCGGCACTTCCGGATACGGCGAGACTCTGTAACAAAATTCGTACATTGGACGGAAAGGTGATTTGCGGTTTATCGGAACACTCAATTTCGCTTCCGGCTGAAGAGAATACTTGTCAATAATGCCAGCCCGAGGAACATGGGATAGATCAATAAAGTGATAAGTTCCAGACTGGCAAGTTTGACCCGGGCTTCTTTGGCGATCCCGACCGCAATGAGGATTTGTGCGCCGTATGGAATAATTCCCTGAATTACACAGGAGGCGGCATCCAGAATACTGGCGATGCGGCGGGGATCACAGGAGTATTTCAGCGACATATCGCGGGCGATCGGTCCGGCAATGACAATAGCGACCGTATTGTTGGCGGTGAACAAATTGACC
>JAFTUS010000049.1 GCA_017466125.1 Lentisphaeria bacterium
CTGTTCTTGCCCCCATTGCCATTTCGACAACCGACTGTGCTTTAAGGGCGACAGTCGCTGAAATACTGGCAAGAGTCATACCCTTAAGTGCCGTTGTCATGGCAAGCCAGCCGTTCAGGATTGCAGTTTTTGCTCCCATTGCCATCTCAACTGCCGCTTGAGCTTTTAATGCGACTTTTGCTCCGATACTGGCAAGCGTCATACCTTTGAGGGCTGTGGTCATTGCAAGCCATCCATTCACCACGGCGGTCTTGGCACTTAACGCCATTTCAGCCACGGCTTGCGCTTTTGTGGCGATCGTGGCGGCGATTGCGCTGTTTCGGAAGGCTGACAAGGCACTGGTCATTGCCTGCCACTTGGCGGCAAGAAAACTCTTTGCTGCCGCCGCCGCTTCCGCATTGCTCATCAGAATAATGCTTGCTCTGGCACGGTTCGCGGCGGAACTTGCCACGCCCAATGCGGCACATAGTTGTTCAGTCCCCACCATCGCAGGGATAGCAAGGTTGCGGTAGTTTGCAAATGCCTGTCCGATCAGGAGGATCGATGATTTCATTGCGGCTGCCTGTGCAATGCACATTCCCTGTACAAAGGCAAAACCTTTGGTTACAGTCTGCACTACAGCAAGTCCGGCAGATACGCCCTTTGCGGCGACACCTACGGCAATCAGCGCCACTCCGAGGGTTGCCGCTCCTGCGACCACTATAGCAAACGCCGTTACCAGTCCTTGGTGTTGCTCGATCCATTGCGTAAACACATTTATGACATCAGTCACCTTTTTAATAAAAGGTTGCAGTGTGCTGTTCATGGCGGCGGCGATGGCGTTCATCGCACCTTCCACGGCGGACATCAGCAGTCGGAATGAACCTCCGAGTCCTGCATCCATCTTCTGTGCGGTATCGGCAGCAACGCCTTCCACATCCATTAACTTTGCCAGCATTGCATCGAGTTCATCGGTATTGGCGGTCAGAGTCAGACCGGCAAGAGAACCTCGAATATCGAAGATTTCTTCCGCAAACGCCAGTTTTTCAGCGGTCGGCATAGTCTGCATAACTTTGGCGATATCACGCATGATTTCTGCCATTTTACGCAAGTTCCCATTGGCATCCAGTGTTTCCACGCCGACTGCACGGAGTTGCTCCTGGACTTTGACCTTGGCAAACTGTGAGAAAGATTTACGCAGAGCCGTGCCAGCGAGCGATCCTTTGATACCAAGATTAGCGAGGATCGCCAGAGATGCACACGTTTCACGGATGCTTTCCCCGGCTGCCGCAGCTTGCGGTCCACCCATCTTCAACGCTTCAAAAAGATCGGTCAGTGTTTGAGCGGACGAATTCGCCGTCACAGTGAGGACATCGGACACATCGCCCATCTTTTCCGCTTCGAGTCCGAAGATTCGGAGAGAGTTTGCGGCGATGTCGCCAGCCTCTGCCAACTCCGTCCCTGTTGCACGGGCCAAGTTTAATACATCTGCAATGGCAGCTTGAATTTCTTTGGGAGAAAAACCCATTCGCCCCAGAGATACCATCGCATCTGCGACTTGCTGTGCGGTATAAGATGTTTCTCTGCCGAGCCGTTGGGAGGTGACAGTAAGGGCTTTGAAACCATTGTCAGTTGCCTGTGTTACAGCCTGTACCAATCTCATGCTGTCATCAAATCCGGCAAAGGATTTCGCCGCCATTACAAGCGGAACTGCCATCGCTCCGGAAAACATCAGGAGGTCTTTGCCGACAGTTGTACACGTTCTGCCGAAAGCCTGCAACTGTGCCTGTGCCGAGGTCAGATTTCTTTGGAGCTTTGAGGTTTCGGCTGTGACCTCCACATACGCAGCTCCGGCGCGAATAGTGCTTCCGATACTCATGACGCTCCTTTGCAAAACACATCTTTAAGTATTGAGAGAGGTGCTTTGGTGATTTTCTGCACCTTCTGGGCATACGGGTTGAAAGCATCCGGTTTGGCGGGTTTGCTCTTCTTGGGATCACGAACCAAATTGACGACCAATGCCATCAAACTGGCGGTCTGTTCCCATTCCATTTGTCCCCGTGCATCCGACATCAGAACAAGTTCCCGGAGTGTGAATGGATCGGGGTTTACTCCTGCGATTCCTGCACATCGCCAGATGAGATCGTCAACTGTTCCAATGCCTGATCGATTTTTGCATCGAACTCCGGATCGTCCAGGAGAGCCGTCAGAGCCTCTTTGCTCTTGGCTTCGAAGCGGCGCGAGGCTCCAAGGATCTTGTTGAACACTTTCCGCTTCGCCAGCGGGAAAAAATCAATAACTTCGTCCAGCAAGGCGGTAGTTGCGTGTTCAATGGCATCGCCAGCCATGGCACGACCGAAATCTTCATCGGAGACATTCTGTGCATCGGCTTCCGGTTTGCAGACTGCGTAAAGCACATCTACAAGCAAAACAGGATCGGAAGCAAGGCGGTCAAGCAATCCGACATTGGGAGCTTTCCCCGGTTCGATCTCGATGATTTTTGCCAAATCAACGTCACAAAGGGCACGGACACGCTTGATCGTGCCGACAGTCACAGAGAGAGTCCAGGTTCTGCCAGTATTATCAGTAAAAGTTTTCATATATCACATTTTCCTTTACATTATATATTAAGGGGAAACACACTCCGGCGAACCGGAGTGCGGCAGTAGTTTGACGGAATTACGCTCCGCCACCACCGGAAACCCACTGCGGAGCGCGTTCCGAGGCGGTCGGCTTGGCGGTAATGGAGACGGAGAGAGCTTCTTCCAGAGGCTGTTCGATAGAAAAGCCAGTGATAGAAAAGTCCGCATCCAAACCAGTGCCGTTACCGTCCGATACAAACAGCGACAGCGGAGTGTTGTTGAAGTAGGCATTGGCGAAAGCGTTGTAGTCGGTATCTTCAGTATCATAGAGGATGCTGAATTCCAGACTTGCTTCTTTCAGGGTTGCCACGGAAGCTCGCCAACCGGCAGTAGCACGGGTGGTGACATCCGCTTCGCCGGACTCAAGGTTCAAAGTCAAGTCTTTCACGTTTTTGACTTCGGTGGAGCCCTGCGAACCTGCAGTACCGCGCATAAGCACGGCGTCAAGACCAAGAACGATAGCCATAGATAGGTGTTCCTTTCAGAGTTATTTAACAGATTTATCCCAGAGAGCTGGGAGTTTTGGAGCCGTTGCCTGCAAAGTCGGTCCCATGAGAGGTCGCTTGGGGTAACGGCGTTTACGGTAAGTGCCGCCGAATTCATGAGCTTTCATCGCCGTGCCGATAAACTTTTCAGCCGGACCGACAACTACACTTTGCCGTTGTCTTTCAACTCCGAATAGCAGAGACCGTTTCAAAAGTCCCTGCCGGGTGTTCGGCGGTGAGCCGGGAGAGGAAGCATTGGCACTTTGGGTGACCCTGTTTCGGGCGGCTTTGCGGACATAGGCTCCAGCTCGGCGGAGAGCTGTAATGTTGCCGCGTTGCACGGCAATCAGAATTCGGCTTTCATCGAATTCGATGCGTACCTTCATTTGAGGACTTTGAAGGTGAGTTCGATCACGCTGGTAAATTGTCCGCGTTCACGCAAGTGATCGGGGGAGTAGATCGGGTTATAAGCAACGCATACACACGTTGCTGTTCCCAGTTTTTTATTGAGAAACCCAAGTCCGAGTCCTTCAACGAATTTCAAAAGTTCCGGCAGTTCTTCCTCGCTGCCACGCTTGAGGATGCCGATTTGAACACGGGGAAGTTCCTCGTGAGCGGCCCGGGAAAGCGTTTTGTATTGCGTTCCGACCGGAACTACAACTACACGCATTTCATCCAGATCCCGCAGTTCAAATTCAGGAAAGAATGACAGCTCCGCACTGTATTCTTCCAATTCGGCAACAACATTTTCGGCAAGTTTAACAACTTCACTCATTTGACCACCGCTACAATTACATTGCCGACAGCCGCAAGTAATGCAACGACCGCTGCCGCCAGAGACGACATGATCATTTTTTGCATATCTGCGGCAGGCCGACAGGGTGGGATGTGGTGAGAACTGTCTTCGAAGTGCATCTTCACCATACCCCTCAATTCAGCGATGTCCAGCCTTGCCTGATTGAGTTCGTGCCAGATGTCCTTATGATCGGGAGAGTCAGGCATTTCCAATCTCCTTTGTATGAATTCTGCGGGTAATGTGCTGCGGTCCAGACCACCGCCAGATCGGTTCGGAATTGGGTGCAAGCACCTCAAATTCCCGTCCGGCATAGATGATCCTGTCTCCGCGTTGCGGCTCTCCGGGCAAAAAAGAAGCCCGGATAAGAAAATCCCGGCTTTCGATTCTTACGGTCACACCATATTCATTTTCTGCCCGGAAAAGTGTCCGTCCCAAAGTTGCATTCACCGTTGACGGTGTGCCGTTACGGGGAATATATTCAACCGGGACGGATAAACACCTTTC
>JAFTUS010000050.1 GCA_017466125.1 Lentisphaeria bacterium
TTATGTGAACCCAGAATGAAAAAATCACCCTCAAAATAAAAAGAAAGTAACAAGGAAAGAAAAAATTATGAAAAGAAACAGCCTCAAACAGCGTAACATAATCAATATTATGCGAAGTTACGGAGAAACTCAAGTGCTGACAACCAACAGTTCGATAAGGGTGAATTTTTTGTTTTTCATGATATTCTCCTATTTAGGTTAAAAAGAGTTTCTTTGTATAAATTCTGAAGGAATTTTCAAATGCACCGGTTCCTGAAATTTTTTCAGAATGGATTGATGCAGCAGTCTTGCCGCCGTGTAGCCGAGCAATTCTGAATCCACTTTGATCGTGGAAAGCGGCGGATCCAGTCTGGCGGCAAAAGGTAAATCATCGAAACTTAAAATCATCAGATCCCTGCCGACCACCAAACCGTGTTCTTCGGCAGCAAGGTAAAGACGGCGGGCAAGATAATCGTTGAAACAGAAAACGGAGGCGGGGAATTTCATTTTTTCAAGATGCGGCGTAAATTGATAAGGAGCGCGGAAGAGTTTCTGCTCCATAGACCAATATTGCGGAGCGTCACCACACAATACAGTGCAGTTGTATTTTTCCAGTTCATCCCCGAAACCGGCATTGTGCATCGCACTGCACCATGCAAGATACCGACCCTGCCAATTCAGATATTTCACATCGGAAGGGGCACTCATCAGATAAACCGGACGTTGGTACTTTTCGATGAGGCAAGTCAACGCCGCCTCGACCCCGTTGCTGTCGCCGCAACAGGAACTGGCACGGCTCTCTCCGGCAGGACCGACCGTAACGACACTGACCCCGTTATCCAGCAGATGATCGATGCAATCAGTGTATTTGTCATTGATAAAATTCAGCAGCAGCACCCCGTCTACGCCAAGATGTTTGGCTTCGCGGAGCGCATTGAGCATGGCTTCGTGGTTCTCATGACTGGAAAATATCTGCAATTCCAACTGCTGTTCCCGCACGTAACGGTGGATACCCGCAGTTACTTTGGAGATCATGGGATCAGGATAGGCGGCGTATGCCCACGCCAGCGACACCTTGCCGGAGCCGACGGATTTTTTCTGCTTCCTGATGCGGATGCGGCGGTTTTCATCGCGGACAAGAGTTCCATCCGCAAGCAGTCTCTCCAACAGCCGCCGGATCGTGTTGCGCGATACATGGTACATCCCGGCAAGACGGAGTTCAGAGGGAAGATACTCTTCCCTGCTGAAACGATCTGCCTCGATATCACAGATAAAAATTTCTTCAAGCCGATCTGTTTTACAGTAATAAACCATACTGAAAAAATCCTTGTTTTATGCCCTGTTCTTATTATGACACAAAAGACAGAAAAAGCAAGAAGTTTTTCAAAAATTTTAGAATTTATTAACAAACTTGAACAACTTTTTGAACACTATTTGCACCCCTTCTGATTTCAGTCAGGCGCATCAGAACGTCAGATGCAGGATTTTATGCTCACCGGTCGCGCCAACGCTGGGTACGGGCGATGGTTGCAACGTACAGGGCTTTCACATTGGCTTTCATCAAAACCTTTGCCGCAGAGTTCAGCGTTGCTCCGGTAGTAAAAACGTCATCCACAAGAAGAATACGTTTCCCGTACAACTTTTCCGGATGTTTCACCGCAAACACTCCCCTCGCTCCGATCTGTCTTTGACGCCGCCCCAGCGATGCCTGATGTTTGCCGCCTTTGATACGTTTCAAGTCATTCCCGACCGGCACCGCCAACTCTTTGCCGATCACCTTTGCCAGCAGTTCGCTCTGATTATAGGAACGTTCCAGTTTCCGTACCCAGAAAAGCGGCAGCGGCAGGATCAAATCAAATTCAGGAGCCTCCGCCGCCAGTTTTTCCGCCAGCAGAATTCCGAACGTGCGGGCAAGTTGAGCCTGTCCGTAATACTTCATCCGATGGATCAGATCACGCGCCTCCCCACGGTATTCAAACAGCGAAAAGGCATCCTGCCACGGAAAATCCGCAGATTCCAGACATTTGGAACAGCGGGCGAGCATCGAATCCAGCGAACCGCCGCATCCGGTACAGTGATCTCCCGGGATCAGCGGCATTTTCTCCATGCATTCAGGACAAATACGGTTCTCCCCTCCCCCATCACCGGTTCCGCAGACCGGACAGGGAAAAAGATTGTAAAAACCAAAGCACTTTTTCAGAAAACGTTTCACCCTCTACCACTCCAGCGCATAAGATGTTTTCCGCAGAGACAAGGGCGGCTGGTACCCGTAATGGTGACGGATATCGCAAATCCCCCAACGGGACATCACAACTTCGATCAAATCAAAACGGGTCGGCATATCGGGATTGCCAAGCGCATTCCAATAACGTGCCGCCGCCCGTGCGTTGCGTTTTATCTGAAGCATGGAAAGGTTATCCAACGGGCGGAACACCCCTTTGCGGCGCAATGTTTTCACCTCGACGAAAACCAGCGTTTCCCCGTCAAGCACAACAAGATCCAATTCCCCGGCTTTGACCCGCCAGTTGCGTGCGATCAACTCACACCCTTTGCTTTCCAGAAACTTCCACGCGGCGTTTTCGCCCCGCCGTCCGAGTTTCAGGTGTGCTTTCCGGGCGGACTTCACATCAACTCCTCCAGAAGTCTGAATTCTTCGGGATAAGTCAACTTCAAATTCGGCTCCGGATTGTGGAAGACGGCAACAGAAAACCCCGCCTTTTCCATAACTCCGGCATCGTCCGTCAAACTCCCGTTCTGAAGTTTCCGGTAGGCAGTGCGGAGTTTTTCAAGATCAAAAACCTGTGGAGTTTCCACCCGCCAGAGCGGTGTCCGGTCAACCGTTTCGCAAATAACGCCCTCCGCAGAACAGCGTTTTATGGTATCCGTCACCGGTTTGCCGGGAATGGCACCGTCAAAACTGCGGGAAGTTTCCGCCAAATTCTTCAGCAGACGGGCATCCGCCAGCGGCCGCGCGGCATCATGTATTGCGACCAGACCGCTTTTCAGCGTAACCGCCGCCAAACCGTTCTGCACGGACTCACTGCGGGTATTGCCGCCATTCACCCATTTGATTTCAACGCCGCTCAAATATTCGGCGGCGTATTTTCTGAATGTCTCCTGTTCAGCGGCGGGAGCGACAAAAATAAGATTTCCGGGAGCGGCACATGCGGCAAAATTCCGCAGAGAAAAGATAAAAAGCGGAACTCCCTTCAACCGGACGAAAAGTTTATTCTCTTCCCCGTACCGACGGGAAGCTCCTCCGCCGACGATGACAACAGCAATGTCTTCCATCAACTGATCTTCCGTGCTTTTTTGATTTCGTCGTACGCCTGATTGATCCGCTGCATCTCCTTTTCGGCAAAAGAGATGAACTCCTCCGGCAATCCCTTGGACTGGATGCGGTCGGGGTGAAAATCACGGCATTTCTTCCGGTACGCACTCTTTATCTCATCATCGGTAGCGGCCTCCGTACAGCCGAGAATTTCATAATACACATTCAAATTCTGCGCACCGCCCTGCGCCGCCCCGTTTCCGTACTGGAAAAAGGTATCCACATATCCATTCAGGCCGAAAACCCGTTCAGCGTAGAGCAGCTGTGCTTTTTCAGCGGGGTGCAGTACGCCGTCCGCCAGAGCCAATTCGCAAAGCACGCCCAGAAAGTGCTGTTTGAACTCCCGGTCATCACCGACGATCGAACAGAGTTGATCGAAGTAAGACTCAAAAGAATCCCCGTTGTCACGCGCCGCGTTGAAAACCTGTTTGATAAAGGCACGGTCTTCCTGTTTGAAATGGTCGTTGATGAAACGCTTTATCATCTGCGCTTCATCGGCACTTACCACACCGTCAGCCTTTGCCAGTTTTGCCAGCGTGGAAAAGATCGCCACAACGAAAACCGCCTGCATACGGTCACTGCCGGAGGAGGAATTTTCATTCCCGCCGGAACCGGTCGCCAGATGTCCGACGGCGGCTCCGATAACAGCCCCCAGCGGTCCGCCGATAACTGCGCCGAATGCGCCGCCTGCCAATGCACCTTTCCAACCCATAACAGCCTCACTTTCCGGGGTTCATCGTATCTTCCGGCGGCACGGGGGCATAAGGCCCCTGTTTCACTTCCAGAAAGACACAGGGGGTCAGCACTTCGATCGTGTGCCACACGCCGGGAGGCAGTTCGATCGTAACGGTATCTTCGCCCATGCGGAACTCCTGTATGACGTCGCCGTCATCGTTCAGGATCTTGCTGATGAAACTGCCTTTGATGCAAGTGACCAGTTCCCATTTTCCCTGGTGGCGGTGCGTGGCAAATTCAGTTCCCGGCACAGCGGCGATGTAGAGCCGGTTGATCGGGTCTGCCGTATCATCGTGGATGTTGAAGTTCGTCCTCAAACGGGGGCTTTCTGCCGCTTTCTGCAGCAGTTCGTCAAAAAAGTTCTGAGAAAAAGATTTCATATAATGTATCCTCTCTACATCGTGCGTTCACCGAATGTTTCGGCTTGGAATGTATAAAATTTCGCATCATGCGGCAGCGGTTCACCGGCGGGCAATCCGGCTTTGCGCGCCAGAAATTCCGCCGTCTGCTGAGCGTCCCAGCGTTGTTCGACCGGAATGTGCGGCAGAAAAACCGCTTTCCGTCCACCGGTCTGCAAAATAATACCGTCTCTTCCCAACTGAAATTCTGCGGGAAAAACGATCTCCTGTACCGGCGTCAGAACCGATATTTCAAATTGGATCTCATCCAGTTCGTCATACTCCAACGGGGGGAAAGCGGGGTCTGTAAAAGCGGCATTGAGGGCGTTGCGCCGCAAGTTTTCGCCGAGCGTTTCAAAGGCTTCCACATTGCCGATACACCCTCTGGGACAGCCGCAAAGATCCCGGAGCATCACAAAGCAGGCTCCCGAACGCTGCAAACATTCCAACTCCGGCAGTTCCGGCGCATCTGCCCCCGCCAATTCCATACGGACGACCTCGCGGACAAAAGCCATGATCTCCCGTTTATCATTTTGCGACAGCATCACAGCACCTCTGAAAATCAGTTTTTATCCCGCAATATCCGCCATGCCCCCGCAGCGATAAACCCGATCGTGGGAGCAAGCCCGGCGAACCACGGCCAAAGAGTACCGTTTTTGCCCAGCACCAGAAAAATCTGCGCAACGACGATATAAACCACGATCAGACCGACTGCGGTAATGATCGCCATCAGACTGCCGGTACGTTCATTTTTTGTAGCCAGCGGAATTCCGAGGAAGACCGCCAGAAAACACGCCCAGGGGAAAGCGATGCGGTACCAGAATACCGTCATATAAATATCTTTGAGTTTCTGTGCCAAACCGGGGTTGCGCGCCACCAGTTCCCAAATCACGACAGTCGGAAGATCATCTTTTTCCTTGACGGCATTGACGATATCAAAGGGACTTTCCGGGATCTCTTTTTCTGAAAAGATCCACTCTTTGAACTTCACGGGGGCGTGAATGGAATAGATGCCGGAACTGGCACGGTAACGGGTGGAGTCGCTGCGGTCGTAACTGACAAAATTACCGTCTTTGAAACGCCACTGTTTTGCTTTTTCCTCATAAACAGCAGTTCCGATGGTCAAATCGACCTTGCGTCCCTTCAACTCCCTGTGGAGTTCTTTGCGCAGGACTTCAACGGGGGCATTGGAAAGTTTTTCCACCTTCTCCGGGCACAACCCATCAAGGAAGTTTTTGAATTCCGCAGTACCGGCGTCCGCCAGCAGCAGTTCGATCATCGCGGGAGTCCAGGTCATTTTGATCGTGACATCTTTCTGGGTATCCGACCCCTGAAAGGTTTTGAAAAACCAACGCCGCCGCTGGTCGCTGCTGTTGTAGGCGAGATAACTTTCCACAAAACGGGTGCGGTGGGCATCGTTGCTTAAAATACGTTCCGCCTGATGTTCCGCATACGGCACCAGTGCTTCGTTGAAATAGATGTTGATACCGGTCACGATCAGACCGACAAAAAGAATGGGTACGCCGCAGCGGATAAGGGATAAGCCGTTTGCCCGCATTGCGGTAATTTCCAGATTTTTCCCGAAGATCGCCATGGTCCACATACAGCCGAGCAGCATGGATATCGGCAGAATGAAACGGATATTTCCCGGCAGACGGTAGAGCAGATAGAGAATGAAAGAACGCATGGATGCTCTGGATTCGAGAAAACCGGAAATATCCGAATACACGTTATTCAGCGTGAACAAAATCACAAAAACCAGCAGAAGCACACTGTATTTGATGAGAAATTCGCGCAGCACATACCCATCCAGCGTCCACAGGGGAAACCAGCGGCGCGGAAAGGCGTTGAAATCTTTGTCATGTAAATCTTTTTTTTCCATAATTATAATATACACCTGAATTTCTGTAAGAAAAGTTTTTTTATGTTTTTTTTCACTCTTTTTGCCTGTTTCTGCGGTAAACCGCCTGAAGCAGACCGCATGAAAGAAGCCCCGTCAACAGAAACGAACCTCCGTAACTGACAAACGGCAAAGGGATGCCGGTAATCGGCGCAAGCCCGATGCTCATACCGATATTGACGAAACAGTGCGTAAAAATCATACAGGCGATCCCGACCGCGATATAACGGCCGAAAAAGTCCGA
The DNA here is from genome assembly GCA_017466125.1 of Lentisphaeria bacterium. GTDB lineage: Bacteria > Verrucomicrobiota > Lentisphaeria > Victivallales > Victivallaceae > Victivallis. Next base: position 6,588 of record JAFTUS010000050.1, read on the forward strand.
GTCCCACGCCGTCCGTATCGCTGTTGCCAGCAGCAGAGCGTAACTGGCGATCAGCAGAAAACAACCGAGATAACCGGTCTCTTCTGCGATCACAGAAAAAATAAAGTCATTGTTGCTGATCGTATGCGGCAGAAATCCGAGTGAATTTTGCGTTCCCTGCCCGATGCCCTTTCCGCTGAAACCGCCCGAACCGACCGCAAGGCGCGCCTGCCGCTGATTGTAACCGCTGTTGTGCGGGTCACTGTCCGGCTGGAAAAACACCTTGATCCGGTTCCGCTGGTAGGTTTTCAGGAACGGTTTATATTGATATATTTCGTTGAGGGCAGCACCGCCGCCGATCACCAGTACGATCGCCCCCAGTGTCAGGATATGCCGCCAGCGGAGTCCTGCCGCATAAGCGATCCCCGCCAGTATCGGCAGAAAGACCATGGCACTGCCGAAGTCCGGCTGACGTGCGATCAGGAGAAACGGCAGAAGAGTGACAACCCCCGCCAACCCCAGACAGAAAATATTGTTCACCTTGAAGAGCGGAGAAGAGAACATCCCGGCCAGCAGTAAAATCGTGGCGATTTTCGCCGGTTCAGCGGGCTGAAGGCGGAAACCGACTCCGGGAATGGAGAGCCAGCTGACAGCCCCGTTTACCTTGATCCCGATCCGCAGCACCACCACCAGCAGAACCAATGAAGCAATATAGAAGAGTACCGCAAACACCTGAAACCAGATTTTGCGGCAGTCGATCAGAGAAACAAGAAACCACAACCCGCCCCCCAGCAGCAGCCATTGCAGCTGCTTGCCGAAATAAGAGTGCGATGCGGCGGTCCCGACCTGCTGACCGGTAGAATAAATAAAGAGCAGTCCGGCAGAAAGGAGAATAAGAAGAGCAAATATCTGCAGCCAGTCATATCCGGCAAAGAAGGCACGCAAACGCGCCACCGCAGACGGTGCGCTTTCGTGGTATTCCCTCCGATCAAACTTGCTGTAATGCCGCAGCATCTCTTTCTCCTGCAATCAAAAAAAGCGGCCGGAAAATTCCGACCGCCGGATTTCTGTTGATTTCAGCAAACTTCGACTTCAAAAGTCTGATCGCGGCGGGGACCGACCGAGACGATAGCCAGTTTGGAGCCGACCAGTTTGGTGATGTAAAGCAGATAAGCCTGTGCATTGGCGGGCAGATCTTCCCACTTGGTTGCCTGAGTGGTATCACACTTCCAACCGGGCAGATATTCATAAATGGGTTTGGCGACTGCCAGTTCTTCCACAGAGGCGGGGAAACGGTCGGTGCGTTCACCGTTGACTTCGTAAGCGACGCAAACGGCGATCTTGTCAAGGTCGTCCAGCACGTCCAGTTTGGTCACGGCGAGTTTGTCAACGCCATCGACCATACAGGCATAACGTCCGGCAACGGCATCGAACCAGCCGCAGCGGCGGGGACGTCCGGTAGTGGCTCCGTATTCACGGCCCGCCTGACGGAGGGCATCACCGGCGGCATCATTCAATTCCGTGGGGAACGGTCCTTCACCGACACGGGTGGTGTATGCCTTGATCACGCCCCAGACATGACGGATGCACTGCGGCGGGATACCGGCACCGGCACAAGCACCGCCGGAAACGGTGTTGCTGCTGGTGACAAAGGGATAAGTTCCGTGGTCGATATCCAGCAGTGCGGCCTGTGCGCCTTCGCAGAGGATCTTTTTATCCTGCTGAATGGCCTCATTGAGATTGTAAACGGTGTCGGTCACGAAAGGAGCGAGGAACTTCGCCGCCTCAAGAACTTTGGCGAGTTCGGCTTCGATATCCAACTGTTCCACACCGTACTGGGCAAAAATCCCGTTGTAACGTTCCGCTTCTGCGCGGAACTGAGCGGCGAGCCGTTCGGGATACTTCAAGTCGATGGCACGGATACCGGTACGGTTCATCTTGTCGGCGTAAGCCGGACCGATACCGCGTTTGGTGGTTCCGATTTTTTTGGAACCGGCACGGACTTCATTGAGACCGTCTGCGCGCTTGTGATATTCAAAGATCAGCTGAGCGCGGTTGGAGAGTTGAACATTGGCGAGAGAAAATCCCTTTGCGGCGATATTCTGCAATTCCTCCATCAGCCCGAGGACATCCACGACCAGTCCGTTGCCGATCATATTGACAACGTTGGAACGGAAGATCCCGGAGGGAACCAGATGCAGCACATAACGTTCGCTGCCGATCTCCACCGTATGTCCGGCGTTGTTGCCGCCCTGAAAGCGGACGACCATATCCACATCACGGGTAAGCACGTCGATGAGCTTACCTTTACCTTCATCACCCCACTGGGTACCAACCAGAATATCAACCGGCATATAAAAAGTTCTCCTTTGTTACAATTCAAACAAAAAAACAACAGATGATTTAACATAAACCGCTTTTAAAAAAAAGCAAATTTTTCCGGCGTTTTTTTCAGACTTTTTCCACAGATATTTCAGAATTGATGCGACAGACAAAAATCCGGCACAAAAAACGTCACTCAGCCGGGGCCTTTTTGTGCAATGACACTTCCGTCTGACAATATGGACATTTTCATCCGATATTTTGAAAGAGAAAACGAACTGAAATTTACAACTGCGGACGCTTTTTTTAATAGGTAATGGGAAGATGCCCCATTTTTTCCGCCAATTCCGGCAGAACTTCAAACAACTGTTCAAGGTATTTTTTTGAAACCGTAAAAAGCGGCAATTTATATCCGTCATGTGTCACGGCAAATACGCCGATGAATTGTCCGGCGTTTCTGTTCAATAATGTATTGCAGCACAAGTGATCGACTTTATCAAAAGAAAACCCTTTCATTTTTTCTGCCTTTGCCGGAGAAAACTTCCGGCAGCAAAAAAACGTTTTCTCCTGAAAATCAAATACGATCCTCCGCGGCGCATACAGCGCATATACCATAACTCCGATGATAATTACCGCAAGCCAGCAGCGAGGTTCAAAAAGAGAGAGCGTTACCGCAAGCAGTAACAACACGCCCCAAATGATACAACTGAACAGTGAAACGTTTTGTCCGATGACACCATAACGGGAGTTTTGCAGATATTCCATTTTCTGCCGGAGTTCGATCTTATTGAGTACAGCAACCGGCAGTTCCATATCAAAGGCAGCGTAAAAACGTTCCGGCGGAATAGAATTCATATAATTTTTCAACGTTTCCGGGACGATCATTTCCTTTTTGGAAAGAGTTCGGAAAAAGAGCGTTGCAAAGGTGAGCGACAGCAGATAGAGAAAATTACATTCTATCCAGCGGATCGCACCCCACTTGCCCCGATACCAGAACATAATGGCACACTCCTGCGGATTTTCCGGATCGACGATCACCTGCCGTTTTGTTCCGACTTTCAAATCGGGGAAATGCTCGCTGTCATAAACGATTTTTGTGCCGTAGTACAATTTGTCTTTGTAGGTATATTTGTATTCAACATCCGCAATTTCTTTTGATCTTTTACCGTTTGAAACCCGTTTTGTGGTGTTTTTCAAAATGATCCCGTCCACTTTATCCCATGTTTTTATATGTTTATCCCATATCATTTGTTCTGTCATTTCCCACACGCCAAGGGAGAAAGTAAAGACAGCGGCGACAGCCCAGATGATTTTTACTGTCTTGGAGGAACGCAAGAGATTATTTGCCCATAATTCAACATCCGGAATTTTTCTCCGGGCCTCTGTCAATTTGATGCGTTTTTCCAATTCGCTTCTGATTGCTTTGGCTGTTGGCGCAGAAAAAAGGTTGATGTTCCAGTATTTGACCTCGCCGGAACGCAAATAAAAATGAATTGCCACCGGGACTTCCTGTTTTTTATATCTCTGGAGAAAGTATGCCAGACGGTTTATTTCCGCATAATTGATCCTGACGGGGAAAAATGTGCAATAGTAAATCGTTGCATAAGTATCCTCAATCCGCACCCGCCAGAAAAAGAACAGGAAAAAAAGAATACCCAATATAACTGGAGCACAAAACGCATATCCGGCTCCATGCCGGAACAATTCAGCAATGCCGGAAAAACCCGGTTTTAAGGCAGCGATGACAAATGCGGAAACGCCAAAGAGGACAAGCATTCCGCAAAGAAGCGTCGGCGGTCCCCATTGAGAGAAATATATTTTACATCCTTTTTCAGAAACGGCCATGTTTTGCTCCTTATTTACTTTTCTTCCGCCAATTTTTTTGAATGAGCCGGATCAAAAACAAACACAAGCACGACCGGCATGATCAACAATACGGCACTCCAAACGAACTTTATTTTCATACGTACTCCATAATCAACTCAGCCGTTCCATGGATAATACAGCACCCCGCGCGGGCGTTTACAACTGCGGGGAAGTGATCTGTTTTCCGGGGAAGGCGACATAACCGGTTTTCTCGATCAACTCCTTTCCGGCGGGTGAAAACATAAAATCAACGATTTTCCGGATATTTTCACTGCGCGGCCTGACCGTGATGATACAGCAATCGGCAATAAAGGGATAAGTTCCGTTGCGGATGTTTTCCACAGTCGGTGCAACTCCATCAATAGCGAGCAGTTTGATTTCTCCGTTTTTAAACATTTCGGTTGAAAAATAACGGAACGTAAAGCCGACCGCCTCCTGATAGTTGCGGTAGTTTGCAACATCATTGATGATGCCGCCCATGCCGCCGAGACGGTCTTCTTTCAAGGGCGGCATAATGGGAGTATTGCCCATTATTTTTTCCAGCATGGTCTGACTTCCGCTGCCCTGATTGCGCTGAAACGGTTTGATGTTTCCACTCAAACGCGTATCTATCTGTGACCAGTCGGTGATTTTTCCGGCGTAAATATCCCGGATTTGCTGCGAAGTCAAATTATCTACGGGGTTTTTACTGTTGACAAAAAAGACAAATGCTTCTTTGGCAAACGGGGTGATTTCATACTTCAAACCTTTGGCTTCGGCATCGGCGATCTGCTTTTTGGAGGGCGGTGCGCTGAAGATAAGATCGGCCCCGTTTTTCAGCAGTTTTTCAAAGGTGATATCAGAACCGCTGGTATCCAAATATTTCCACCGGGAGTGCTTTTCAAATTCGCGGCGGTCATAAAGGGCGCGGACAACGCCGGAATAAACCGGATACAGGGCGTATGCGCCATCCATTCTCGGCAAATCCTTTGAAATCTTGAATTCGGGCGCGGGTTCCACCACAACGACTTTGGTTTCCGCACGCCAGGGGTCATAAGCGTACCAGTTGATATTGTCACTCATCTGTTTATATCGCTCCACCGTATACCAGCGGTAAGCGGGAATAAGACAAAGCATCAGCAAGCAGAACAAAGCAGCACAGCCAGCCCATTTCCAGAGTTTTCTTGCTTTGCGAAAGAGCAGAGAAAAGAATAAAACAAGGAAAGAGAGCAAAAGGAGAGCCCAGAAAATATTCATTGACACCGGATTTACACTTCCAAAAGCGATCACAATGCATCCAAACACCCACAGAAAGAATTCCCCGGCAAAAATACCGCAAAAAAGCAGACATTTCAAAGCAGTTTTTGTATTTACCTTCAAATGATTTTTCATAAACTCTTTTCTCCATACTCAATTCAACCGATCCATGGATAATATAGCATCTTCCGCAGATGTTTGCAAGGGCGGCGATTATTTTTTCTTATTTACCACCCGAACCGTTAAATGCACAAGAAAAACAGGTATGGATGTCATCCATAAATAAAGCCAACCGAAAAATAAAGCGAATACGCCTTCGGGCCCCTGTAAACTCATCGGGTCCAGCAGATACCGGAGATAAATAACACCATTGGTCACACTCCAGGATAAAAGCGAATACAACACAATCGCAATCAACATCCTGCTGCCCGTGAAAAACTGTCGATACTTATCAAACAGCAAACATGCCGATAATGGAAATATCACAAAGAAAAAAGTCAGAAATATGTAAACAAAAAAATCCATTTTCAAACCTTTGTTTATTACAAATATACTATCTCCCGCAGGCGTTTGCAACTGCAGAAGACAAAATAATCAGCGATTGCTGTAACGTCCATATAATTTCTTTTCCGGAACAGAATAACGCATTGTTAAACCACCGCCGTTTGCGTGGCGGTTATTGTAGAAATAAAACGGTTTCTGCCAATCATCATCTGAATAACTCAGCGGACCGACCTCCTTGTCTTCGTTGACATCTGTGCGGTTCAAAACAAAGTTATATCCGTGTTTTTTGCGAAATTTTTCAAAATCTTTTTCTGAAACATTACAGCTCCATTCGGCAGAATTTGCAAACATCATACTTTTGCCTTTGATCTCAAAATTATAAGCTCCGTCAGGAAAAAATCTCTCCTGCATTGCAGATGGCATTTCGTAACCTATCGGCAACTTATCGCCCGAAAAATCGTAATTGGAAACATGATAAAGCATAGAAATAAAAAATAACAGTACGCCAATTAGGATGCCCGTAATTCCGAAGGAACTTCCTTTTTCGTGTCTTTTGAACGGGCGAAAAACAGTCATCCCGGCCGCAATTAAAAACATCGGAATAAAAAAACAATAATTCGCGTTAATTCCGCAGACATATTTGGGTACATTACAATCAAAGGTAATCAGTTTCAAACCGGAGAATAAAATCAGAAGAATACCGATCCAAATCAAAGCACTTTGTTTTCTGGAAAAGCCTGCCGGTTCAGAAAGAGTATCTTTTTTTATCTTGCGTTTCCAATTGTAAAAAAGTAATCCCCCGTAAATCAATGGCAGGATTATCCAACTCCCAACCGGAGAAAGGCCGATAATAAAAGGTGCAAAAATAAGCATCAGCAACAGCCAGCCGGTTCCGGTTATGATCCAGGTAAGTATCCGGTAAACGATTTCCATATTCATCCCCCCTGCGTATATCCCCATTTGATCTTACTCCTTATAACATATCTTACATTCTGACAAGATACGGTAACTTATATGAGTGCCAAATCTCTACCCGCAGAAAATCGACACTTTTCTCATAAGTATCAAAAGTTTTATTCCGGAATAGATCATGTATAATATATCATCTCGTGCAAATATTTACAACTGCGGGAATTATTTTCTAAAGAAATAGAGGTGCGATCAGGAAAAAAACGAATGCAAAAGGTTTGAAATATCCGTAGCCGCCGCAGGGAACATCAGCTTCTTCTTTCGTGACAACATTATCTTTGAATGTAAGCAAAGTACAATAAGTTCCGTCGAACCAAATTTTTTTATAAGGCAATATTCCCCATTGGCTGTATTTTGTCATATCCGGTCCCCAGCCACGATTCTTATTTAATATTTCAGACGGATGATTAAAATGATAATTATGCCCACGAGGGACATAGATATGGATTTTTCCCTGTGCCTTTTTATGTTCCTGTGCAATGATATCCACGATTTCCTGCCGATTTTTGCCGATGTATGGAGATGTACACCCGGCAAAAAAAATTGCAAAACAAACAGCACACAGTAAATTGACGATCCGGCAATTCTTCATGATTTCACACAGAGCTTTTTCTTTATCAAAATATTGCAAACGAGAAAAACAAGCCATAAAATCCATAGACTGTACAATATTAGCATCACCAGAAAGGAGTATTGCCGGAATTGCCACGGCAGAAAAAGCAAAAACACCGTAACTGCACTGAAAATAATTATCATTGCATCGTTGAACTTACAGTATTGTTTTTGAATAAAACACAGCACCGTGGCAGTTGCTGCCGGAAAGAAAAGAAGGATATTAGAAACGATGTTGGCAATATAAATATATGCAACTTTCCCCTCTTGTACAACAAAACCGGTCAATGGGAAACCATAGGTATAATGACAGCCGGAGTGTAAACTTAATATTACAGTCCTTTTGGTAAACAGAACACACAAGATAACAGCAATGCCAAGAAGCAAGAACAAAAGTTTGTTTTTCATATTCCTTCCTCCATACTCCAATCACCGTCTCATTGGTAATATACCATCTCCCGCAGGCGTTTGCAACTTGCGGCCGGAAAAATCACTCAACTTTTGTCAGATAAAAATATTCATCGATGGGAAATATACCCCAGAGTTTCCCGGTTGTATAACGAAATGCGGTGATACCGTTTTCTGTTTTACGGGACCAGTCGATGCTTTTCCAGACAACGCAAAATTGGCCATTGCCTTTTGGCAGTCCCTTGGCAACAAAAAAATCAGAATACCAGATTATTTTCAGCTTTTTATCAGGTTTGTTGGTAAAAAATGCGGTATTATCCGCCAGATTTATTTTCAACTCCCGGAGAATTTTTGTTTGATCTCCTGATTTTGCAAAAGAAGTAAACGTGACTGTCGCTTTACTGTTTCTTATAACTTGTAAAGGGATCGTCTTCTTGGGGCCGGTAAAAAAGGGATCATCTATTGCCAATTCAAAACGGTCACTTTCTTTGGCGGCATATTGCGGAATGGTCACCAGATAATATAATTGAGATTTTTTGCCGGGTGCCATTTCAAAATGAAGTAACGTTCTCCAAGTATTTTTTGAAAGTTTACCGACAACCCGGCATTTCGCATAATCGAAGCCAAGCCCACCGTGTGTATATCCGGATGCCGTTACAAGCAGAACTGATTGCTTATTATTGCCGGGAAAGATTTTTACCGATAAATCCGGACACGCCGCCGGGTCAAACTCTATACAATAGGAAAAACTACAAGTGCAAAACACCACAAATAAAAGTGCAATCTTTTTCCACATGATTATTTTTCCCTGTTCAAAACCGTTGCCTTGATTTTCTTCCAGTCAGCTTTGCGGAGCAGTTCCGGAATATTTCTATAGATATTTTTATGATGTCCATATTCAGGCTTCATCAACTCGGAAACAGCATCCTCAACGCTCCAATTTTCAAAAATGATGCGGTATGCGGCAACGGCACAGCCGGTGCGGTCGCTGCCGTGCCAGCAATGGATCAATAACGGTTTGGGGGCATCCCGGATGACGGTGAGGATCTTGTAAAGATCTTCTTCGGTGATGTTTCCGGTATCAAGGGGAATTTCATAGAGTTTGATTTTCTTTTCCCGCCTTGCGTTGACGGAATCAATTTCATCTTTATCGCTGTTGTTTTCCCGTAAATTCAGGACACTGCGGATCTCATTGAATGTATAAAGAGATTTGAATTCATCTTCCGAAGGCTGTCCGGAACGGTAAATATTCTCATTGACTTTGTGAAAGTTCTTCGGAAATTGCGGGTAAGGCGATTCCCCGGCATAGCCGTGGACCCAATAATAGTTTCTCAACTGCCGCTGAGCGACGACCCGGTCATCTTTGAACTCCAATACCCAGAAATACCATCTGGCAAAAAGTCCGTTCCACCCCAAAAGCCAATGCCTTTGGGGAAAGAAATCGCAGCGCCACCGTTTTGCAGACATGACTGATCGTGTTCTCTTGACAGATGCGGCACTGCTGAAAGGACCGACATTTCCCTCTTTATCCAACCAGATCTCAAACCGGTTTCCGCTCCAACGATCGCGGAAAGCGTGTTTTTCCAGATATTCAGCGACTTCTGCTTTGGTCATGCCGATATAATTACGTTCAGGAATCCCGCCGCATCCAACGAGGAAAACGATTATAAAAACACTCTGAATACTGAAAATCTTGAATTTTTTCATACAAACACCTCCATGCTCAAACCAACCATCTCACAGATAATATACCATCTCCCGCGGGCGTTTACAAGTCTTATCTTTCTGACGTAATGGAACTTCCGTTAACGACCAAGGTGAAGTTTGTTCCTTTGACAGAATAATCCAACTTTTTGCCGGTAGATGGTGAAACATATTCTTTCGGAAGATAATTTGGAACAAGTTCGGAGAGTTTGCCCGGATATTTGCCGTGTTCGATTTTGTAAACTTTCAAGGCAAGGGCAGTTTGTCCCATAATAATACCCAAACGCTGGCGTTTTGCGGCTTTGGCATACATCCCATCGCCGGAAATGATTTCTGCCTGTTCCAATTTTTTCAACGTCGGGATTCTATTCACCGCATCGAAAAATCCCCGATACCGGGCGGTATTCAGGTACGGCGCATAGAAAAATGCGGCAATTTTCCCTTTTATTTCCGGAGGGTAAACCAAATAGAAACCCGCTTCGCAGGGAAGATGAACTTTCCAACTTTTGCTCCAATCAAGGAGTTTCCGGTAAGTCGTCAAGTGTGATTTATCTTCCGGACCGTATTGGATAAGAGCATTTATCCATATATTGCGGGTCGCTGTCCGTACCAGTTCACAAATCAGGAATGGAGTATCGGCAGGAATCAAACTTTCAAGTTCAGGATATTTCAAGAGTTCCGGCAGGACTTTTTCTTTTTGATTTGTCCGGTAATAAAGTTCGGCAATATCCGCCCGGTGGCGCACCAGAGAACGGAAATGCTGCAACGGAGACAAATACTGAACATCCGTTTTGGCAATATATGCGGCACTTTTTTTCAAACTGGTCAGATATGTTTCCAGTTCCGGAGAGGTGAAAAATTTCATGGTGTAGGCTTTTTCATCCGCCGGGATGGTATCTTTCTTCCAATCATATTTCCCGGAGCGGGGCGGATTGTACTTGGGGTGTTTGGAGTAAAACTCCCGATCGACCAGTGATTTCAATTCTGCGGGTTCATTTGCTGCAACCCGGGAAGGCGTAATTCCAAGCGCAGCAGCTTTGGTATCCACACTCTTTTTTGCCCAGCCACCTGCGCACCACGCCGAAAGCCAGACGAGACACACAAATCCGGTAACACTCCCGGCGAAAAAAAGAATATTTTTCCATGAATGTTTTTTCGTTTTAAGAGTATGCCATAACCACAACAATGCACCAAGCAAATTCACGGCAAGCATAACATAAAACGCCGGTAGCATGGAAAGATCAAGAGAGAA
>JAFTUS010000051.1 GCA_017466125.1 Lentisphaeria bacterium
GAGAGAAAACCTTTTTTCAAAAAGGTTTTCTCTCCGCCCCCAAAAACACTCCCCAAAAAAGAAAAAGCCGGATGCTTTGCATAACTCTTCGAGGCCCGACCAAGAGCCTGCAACACCATGCGAAAACATCCGGCAAGATACAATGATCCTGTCGGCATAATCCACCTGTGGTGTCGCAAAAAACTTTTTACTTGGTCGGTTTCGAAGAGTTTTGCTGAATTTATACCATTTTCAAATAACACAGAACCGGATTTCCCGGCTCTTACATAATTTATATCCTCAATGGAAAAAAGTCAACCCAAATACGAAAAATTCTGTACTAAATCGGGAGGCTCCGTCCGCTCAACGCCCCGGAGGCTCGAGAGCCCCGCACGGGGCGACAGCCGACCACTACCGAGGCCGACGTTCGGCCGACAGCCGACCACTACCGAGGCCGACGTTCGGGCGACAGCCGACCACTACCGAGGCCGACGTTCGGCCGCTGCGCGCGGATTTTTTATCAGTCTATGTTTAATACAAAAAAAATCCGCACCCTTTGAAAGAGTGCGGATCGGAGTGTCTGACGATTAAGCGAGACGGGCTTCCAGTTCCTTGAGCTGGGCTTCCAGCTCGGCGGGCAGGTGGCCTTCAAACTTCTTGTAATGTTCTTTGATCATTTCAAGTTCGTTCTTCCAGCCTTCTTTGTCAACCTTCAGGAGTTCAGCCAGATCTTCCTTGCTGACTTCGCCTTCGAGACCTTCGAGGTTGATGGCATCAACAGTGGGCAGGGTACCGATAGCAGTTTCCTGATATTCACCGGCGTTGTTGCAGCGGTCAAAGACCCAGGCGAGCACACGGCTGTTGTCGCCGAAGCCCGGCCACATGAACTTGCCTTCGGGACTCTTGCGGAACCAGTTCACGCAGAAAATCTTGGGCAGGTTGCCTTTGGCTTCACCGGCTTTGCCGATTTCCAGCCAGTGTTTGAAGTAATCACCCATGTTGTAGCCGCAGAAAGGCAGCATGGCGAAAGGATCACGACGGACAGTACCGGCCTTCACGTCGAGGGCCGCAGCAGTCACTTCAGAACCGACCGTGGAACCGATGAAAACACCGTGTTCCCAGTTCTTGGACTGATAGACCAGCGGCAGAGTGGAGGGACGACGTCCGCCGAAAAGGAACGCGGCAATCGGCACACCGGCAGGATCTTCCCATTCCGCAGCGATGGCAGGGCAGTTGTTCGCCTTGGCAGTGAAACGGGCGTTGGGGTGAGCGGCTTTGACGGGTTTGCCGTCAGCGTCGACAGTATCGGGAGTCCAGTCGTTGCCCTTCCAGTCGATCAGGTGAGCAGGAGCATCATAGCCGATGCCTTCCCACCACACATCACCGTCATCGGTGAGAGCAACGTTGGTGAAGATGGTATCCTTGGCGCAGGAGAGCATGGCGTTCTTGTTGGACTTCATGCTGGTACCGGGAGCAACACCGAAGAAACCGGCTTCGGGGTTGATGGCGCGCAGATGGCCTTCGTCGTCGAACTTCATCCAGGAGATGTCGTCACCGACCGTCTCGACTTTCCAGCCGGGGAGGGTGGGGATGAGCATGGCGAGGTTGGTTTTGCCGCAGGCAGAGGGGAATGCGCCGGTAACGTATTTGCCTTCGCCCTGGGGATTGGTCAGCTTGAGGATGAGCATGTGCTCAGCCAGCCAGCCTTCGTCACGGGCCTGAACTGTGGCAATACGCAGAGCAAGGCATTTCTTGCCGAGCAGAGCGTTGCCGCCGTAACCGGAACCGAAGGACCAAATCTCACGGGTTTCGGGGAACTGGGCGATGTATTTCTTTTCGATCGGGGCGCAGGGCCAGACACCGTTGTCGCTTTCGCCTTCGGCAAGCGGTTTGCCGACGGAGTGGACGCAGGGAACAAATTCGCCGTCGCCGAGGACTTCGAGAACCTTGGTGCCGACGCGGGTCATGACTTCCATGTTGATAACAACGTAGGCGGAGTCAGTGATTTCAACACCGATCTTGGCGATGGGAGAACCGACAGGACCCATGGAGAAGGGGATGACGTACATGGTACGGCCCTTCATGCAGCCGTCATAGAGGCCGAGCATGGTCTTCTTGAGTTCTTTGGGGTCGATCCAGTTGTTGGTCGGACCGGCGGCTTCTTTGGTTTCAGAAGCGATGAAGGTACGGGCTTCAACGCGCGCCACGTCAGACGGATCAGAACGGAACAGCAAACTGTTCGGGCGTTTTTCAGGATTGAGGCGGACTGCGAGACCGCTTTCGACCATCTCGTTGCAGAGACGATCATATTCTTCTTTAGAACCGTCACACCAGTAGATCGCATCCGGTTTGCAGATAGCGGCCCACTCGTTGACCCATGCGACCAACTTCTGATTGGTGGTCGGGACAGCATTGAGTTGCTTCATTTGCTATATCCTCCGATATAAGTTTTAGTTTTAGGGACTCAATTTATAATTGTGAAAATATACACTCAAAAAAGAGATTTTTCAAGTCGTAAATCTCCCAATAAGTAATTTTTTATCAAAATTTCTGATAATGACGATTGTAAGAAAAACGAAAAATCCTGTTCAAGAATATCTGGACATCATTGAAATTTACAGCGATAGGATGTATATCCTTAAAATAAGCTGAAAAACGATGAAGTTTGCGTGGAAACGGTCATTTTTCGTAACAAACATTCAATGACCCGTTGACAAACGCCATAAGCATATTGGGGCGCATCTTAAAAGTGTTTTTCGGACAGGGAGGTTTACTTTGTTACTTTTTCATCTTCCCAGCCGATCAGATTGCCTTTTTCTGAATCGAAGTTCACGCCGATGATGTAAATATCGCGTTTGTCGAGCAGATACTTCTTATAGTATTCTTTGGCTTTGATCTGTTCCAGAGCAGTCGGGTCGTTGTCAAGTTTGAATTCAAAGATGAAGATGGCGTCTTTGGTCTGCACAACGGCGTCGATCCTGCCGTCATTGGTGGCGGATTCTGCCTCAATATACAACCCCAGCAAGCGGAATATGGAGAAAAAGATCGTCTGGAACGTCGATTCCTGTTTTTTGTGCGAAGTATAAGGTATTCCGGCAAAAAA
>JAFTUS010000052.1 GCA_017466125.1 Lentisphaeria bacterium
TCGCAAGGTCATTGATAATGACTTTACTTTCCGGGTAAAGCTGCTGCAAGATCCTTCCGGAAATACTGTCGATTTCAACGGCAGTAAACTCTCCCTTGATATTTTCCGGCATCAGACCGATAAAGTGTCCCACTCCGGCCCCGAACTCCCCAAACTTGCCATCGGATATGCCGGCTTTTGCGGCAATTTGCCACATAAATTCAATGAGACACCGGGGGGTATAATGGCTGTTCAGTGTGGAGGCTCTTGCAGAAATGTACTCTTCTGAACTTAAAACGGACAGCAAATCCTTATATTCATTGGCAAAATTGGTATTGTTGGGATCAAAGACTTGCGGAATGCCGCCCCAGCCGGAATATTGGATCAGAGTTTTGCAATCATTTTCATCCGGAACCTTGCCGGAACATTCCAACTCCTTCAACAATTTTATGGCAGCAATGTTGGCGGCAATTTTGCGTTTGGCTCCGTGTGGATAAAGAATGTTTTCCATCCCGATCCGGTAATTTTTTCTTGAAATCGGCGTTTCAGGTGCCGCAATAACATCCGGAGCAATTATGGCTTCCGGTTGTGGTGTTTTCAACTCCGCCAGGGATGGCAAAGACATGGAGGGAGAAGAGTCTTCAAAGTCAAAGAGATCAAGTTGCAATTCAAAACTCATGATTTATTCCTTTCTGCGGTTCGTTTACCCTTCCTGAATGCCGGAGCCGCCTTTTGCGGCGTAACGGCATGACAGCGAACCGCATGAAAGCGGATGATTCTTATTCATCGGTATAGGCTCCCAGAGCTTCCAATGCCGGAGCAAGTTCATCCAATGAATCCACCGGATGATTTTCCGGAGACATAATAATCTCGCCGCAGGATTCGCATTGAAAATGTGAAACATAACCGCTTTCATGGTCATTTCTTTCGCCATAATCCAAACCATCAGCCCGGTTGACTATCTGGTAGCTTACGGTAACATCAAGATTGATCTCTTCAAAAGAGTCATTTTTGCATTTGGGACAGTGGTATTTTCTCATTTTTTCTTCTCCAACGATTTGAATATCTTTCTGATATGTTCGGGCATCAGATAGGCTCCACTCAAATGCTCACGCAAAGTGTCAGCGTTGACTTCTTTGTTTTGACGGGCGTAACGGTTGCAGTTTTCCCAATGTTCCCTGATCTGCATACAATAATAAAGATCAAGTACCGTTGGCTTCTTTTTCATTAAGACCTTTTCGTTCCAGAAGTCTTCGATATCGTATCCGATGGGAATGAAATTCTGCCAGAATTCAGCTAAAGGTTCAGCTTCTTTGAAATAAAGAATATTGAAAAAATCCAGTTCCGGAATGGCAGAAGATATTTCTTTTGCCTGTTTCAAAACATTTTCTCCGTAAGTAACAAAAGCTGAACAAATGCCGTCATTGTTCATCGTCGAACTGCGCCATTTCAACTCACCGGAATAAACATCTCCCGCCATCCGGCAGATCGTCCTCACAGCCTGCCATTTGCTGTCGCAGGCGATTGCCCAGTGATGATAAGAATGGGGATGGACATTGCTTTCTGCCGTATTGACGACCAGAGCGTAAATGGTATCTCCCCGTTCCGGATCGGTACTTTTATAGGCTTTCATACTGCTTAATAATGTTGAACTCATACTGCCTCCTGTTTCCAGATATTGTTAAGGTTTTCAATGTTTCTGCTTAAAATTTCAATTCCTTCTCGATGCGTGATTTTCCGGAAAGTGCCGTTTTGCGGATCAATGTGGTAAAAATCGTGATTATGTGGAGTACAGGAATTCTGCAAAGCATTGAGCTCATCAGTTACAATGTGTTCTCTGGTGGCTTTGCTGAAAAGATACGGTACTTTAATTCCACTTGGCGGTAAATCCTGATTTTTCCATATCCGGAAAATATGAGTTCCGGATTTACGGACGACCCAAATAAATTCTGCTTCCGGATTGTCCTCCATAAATTCGACATCGTGAACGGAAAAATCGGTTTGATAACAGGTCATGGAGAAGCTGACCACCAATTTCATTTTAAGGTAAATCGACCGGTTCATAAGATTTCCCTCCCGATTTCGTTGATCTTTTCAATCAGATCCATCCGTTTGAAGGTCAGGTGTACGGTTCCGGATTTGTGATAGAATTTGGCGTTGAAATAAGGACACTCAAAAGAGTTTCCGCAATCACAAGTCTCGCTCATTTGATGAATCAGAGATTCTTTATAATCACGCGGCATATCTTTATTATCCAGGAACCATAAAGATTTTTCCAGATAGTTCCAACGGTTGTTGTCACTGAAACTGATTCTGCCGTAGGAGCTGCAGTTTTTGACAACTTTTGCCGGAATGGAGGCACGGCTGGCATAATGCGGTGAGAAGAACCGGAAAACATCTTCCACCATATGTTTCATACTGATAATCTGATTTTTCTTCAGATTTTGTACTGCTTCAAGAATGTTCTCTGCCGTAAGATGTCCCAAGTGCCCCTCGGTAATATAATTTTCATATCGTGTCCGGTCCTCTCTGGTCATCATATCGGTCAAGCCGGTCTGATTGATCAGCATATGCCAGCACCGGATACAATGATTTTGCAAATATTCATTGAGGTCTTTGTCTGAAATATTCCGTAAAATGGAAATGCTGCGTTCATTGAATGGCGTGTAATAGTTGCTGCTTTCCGGATTGATTTTTGCAACCTCCTCAAGCATTGACCGCATCTCATGAACTGCATTGATAAGGTGCGTTCTGGCACTCAAATACGCATCGGCAATGATTTGAGCATCTTCTTTGGTTTTGATTTCCATAACTTAAAATCCTCCTGTTTTTGCTCTTTTTTCAAGCTCATCTTTCATCCATTTGATTTCTTTTTCAATTTTCTTTTTGGCATTTTCACCCTTGCGACAGGCTTCGTCATACTTCCGCCAGCAATGATAGCAAAGCCAATCCAGTATATCCTGTGTGGTGGCGTTGGTTATCTCTTTTTTTCTCATTATGCAGCCTTTCTCATGGGATGAATTTCTTTTACCGCGTTATCGCTCCACGCTGAACCGCACAAACCCCAGATTTCCCGGATGTTGTAGTGGCGTATGCAATCAGGCAATGCGGAGTGGATCATTCTGATTGGCAGCCGGATATCTTTTTCAAGATCAATTTCCAGCATACTGCCGGAACCGTTCCAGGAGTCATAAAGTCCGCAGGTGGTCTTTTTATCTATAATGATATAGCCCCGGCCTTTGCGTTCTTTGGGATAATATGAAGCATTGAGTTTTGCTTCTTTTTTGATTGCATCCAAAAGTTTCAGATAATTTTCCAAAGTGATTTGAACCAGAAAAGTCAAGGCATTGATTCCGGAACTGGTGTTGCAGACTTCCCAATGGACACTCTTCAGAAATTTTGATTTCTGGAACTCTCCGTGCTTCAAAGCATTGGTCAACTGCCGTTTGCTATATCCCTGCTGGCGGCTCAGCCACAATAAAGCGGAACACTCATCAATCGTTTTGTCGCTTTGTCCATCCCAACTGGCAAAAGGCTGATTCAAAGTAAAATCGTAATTGGCGTCCCCCGTGTCCAGTAGAATATCAACAGCAATATCCTGTTTCAGAAAGTGATCGTAAGGCAGCTGCACATAATGATGATCCCACAGATATTCCCTGATTTTATCTTCCGAAGTTTCTCCCTGATTGATGGTCTCTGCAATCACCTCATTGCGGCAAATCTGCTGTAAAAGTTCGTAACTCTCATCACTTTCAGAGGTTTCGTAGGCCTCCATTACACAATCGTGAAAAGTATCGCGGGGATTTTCCGCTTCAGAAAGTTTTTTCAACCAGTTTTCCGGAATATCATCCCGGTAATCAGCATAGATTTCGGTGTAAAACAA
>JAFTUS010000053.1 GCA_017466125.1 Lentisphaeria bacterium
AAGAAAGTAGGTTACCAGCGGCCGGAGGAGCCGCCTCCGCCGAAGCCTCCGCCTCCGCCGGAAAATCCTCCGCCTCCTCCGAAGCCTCCGCCACCGCCGAAGCCTCCGCCTCCGCGGAAACCTCCTCCGAAACCGGGGATGATCAACAGACGTCCTCCGCTTAAAACAGCAAAAGCGATAATCGAAAGAAAAATCAAAAGTACAGAACCTGCGGGCTGGCGGCGGGGAGATTTTTTCAGCGGGGGAAGACCTTCCACCGGCTTACCGGTGACGAACTCCTGTACCCGCATAACGGCTTGCGCCGTCCCCTCTCCGTACTTATTTGCCTGAAAGTACGGCACAAGTTCGCGGATGATATCTCCGGCACGGGCATCGTTGACTTTTCCTTCCCAGCCGTAACCGATTTCGAGGCGCATGGAACGGTCATTCAGGGCGATGATCAGGATTGCGCCGTTATCTTTTCCTTTCTGACCGATTTTCCATTTTTCAGCCAATTTGATGCCGTACCATTCGATGGGCATACCGTTCAGGCTTTTGACGGCAAGGACAGCCATTTGTCCACCGGTGGCTTTTTCCAGTTGGACGATGGCACTTTCAATTCTGTTTTTCTCTTCTGTTGAGAAAATCCCGGCTTGATCGACCACCCGTCCGGTGAGTTCGGGGAGTTTCAGTTTTGCTGCGCCGAGCGGCAAAACGGCGGTCACGAGGAGTGCAAAGAGAAATTTTCTCATCAGAAACTCACGGTCGGGGGAAGAGAAACGGCCTTGCTGCCGGCGGGCGGCTGGAAGTATTCTGCGGCTTTCAATCCGAGACCGCCGACAAAGAGCGAACCGGGGAACTTGCGGATGGAAGCATTGAAGATTTTGACGGTTTCATTGTAACGCATACGGGCGACCGAAATACGGTTTTCGGTACCGGCGAGTTCATCCTGCAAACGCATGAAATTCTGATTGGCTTTCAAATCTGGATAACGTTCCGCGATCGCCAACAGTCTGCCGATGGATTGTTCGACGGCGGCACCTGCGGCGGCTTTTTCGGCGGGTCCCTGCGCGGCAAGCAGTTTGCTGCGGGCTGCGGAAACTTCGCTGAAAATCTTTTCTTCATGCTTGGCGTAGCCTTTGACAGTATTGACCAGATTTGGGATCAAATCTGCCCGCCGCTGAAGTTGCGTATCGATCTGACTCCATGCGGCTTTGACCTGTTCATCTTTTTCGATCAAGCCGTTACGGATACCGATAACTGCCAGAGCGGCCACAACGATCACACCGACGATCACAGCGAGCGTAATAAGAATATTTTTCATGGCATTTCTCCTCAAAAAAAGGGACTCCCGGCAAGGAAGTCCCATAAAGATTATTTTTTATTTAACAAAGTAGTACCACTGACCGCATTTTTCGCAGTATTCGCGTTTCACGCAAGTGCAGTTGGCTGCGGCTTTATCGAGCAGACCGCCGACTTCAACGGCATCATCAGCGGCACCGATTTTGGCGGCGATATCTGCGGCAGTACCTTCCACGGGAGCGATTTTCTTGAGTTCGGCGCAAAGTTTTTCGCGCAGCGCAAGAATACCTTTGGCGGCGAGTTTGTACGCCTGAACGCCGGGCTGGTGGAACGCGTTGATATTGATATATTCGGCATAGCAGGCAACGGCACGTTCATAGAGAGCGATCAACATACCGAGAACATATTCGTTGACTTCGGGAACACGGATCAGAATGGTCTGACGGCCTTTGCTGCGGAGAGCGGCAGAGAGACCTTCGAGGAAACCGTGCAGATAACTGCCCATATCGGTTCCTTCAGAAATCTCCAACTGCATGGGGTTCTTCATCACTTCGATAAAGGTGGCAAAGAAGTCATCACGGCCGTCGTTCAACTGCTGGATG
This sequence comes from Lentisphaeria bacterium, assembly GCA_017466125.1. Taxonomy (GTDB): domain Bacteria; phylum Verrucomicrobiota; class Lentisphaeria; order Victivallales; family Victivallaceae; genus Victivallis. Next base: position 1,884 of record JAFTUS010000053.1, read on the forward strand.
AAAGCGTGGGCATCGGTACCGCCTTTGTTGCCGAAAACGTTCAAGCCCTGATAAACGGGTTTGCCGTCGAGGTCGAGTTCTTTTCCGAGGGATTCCATGACCAACTGCTGGAGGTAACGGCTCAACAGCACCAGACGGTCGGAATAAGGAACGATGACCATGTTGCGGTCGCCCTTGCCTTTTCCGGCGATATACCACATGGCGGAGAGCATCATCGCGGGGTTCTTGAGCGGGTCGGAAGTGCGGGTCCACTCGTCCATTTTGCAGGCACCGGCAAGGAAACTGCCGAAGTCCACTCCGGTCAGGGCGGCGGGGACATGACCGACGATACTGGTTTCGCTGGTACGTCCGCCGATGGATTCCGCCATTTCAAAGTCGGCGAGCCACTTGTTGTCACGGGCGTGATTATCCAACTGGCTGTCTTTCATGGTGATGGCGGCGGCGAACTTGGCGAAGTTCAGACCTTTGGAGGCATAGAAGTTCTCCATAGCGATCATATTGTTGCGGGTTTCCTGAGTGCCGCCGGACTTGGAGATGACCAGATGCAGAGTTGTTTCGGGGTCCATAACTTCGAGCAAGTCGGCAAATTCGGCGGAGTCGGTGTTGTCGAGGAAATAGATTTTGAGATATCCGTCACGCTGACTGTCGCTTTTTTCGTTCCAGTAGGGACCATTGATGGCAAACTGCATCAACTGGGGACCGAGGGCGGAGCCGCCGATACCGTTGACGGCGACAGCGGTGAATTTCTTACCGGTTTCGCCGGTGATTTCGCCTTTGCGGACTTTTTCAACGAAGGCTTCGACTTCGGCAAAGAGGGTGCTTTTTGCATAGTCGATGCGGTCGGTGAAGTGGGTCACTTTGCGGCCTTCATCGGGGTTCTTGATTTCGCCGGCTTCGATTGCGGCGATCCCTTTGGCGGCCTTTTCAAAAAGAGGCTGCATGGCTTTGAGATCGGCATCGTCGAATTTCATTCCGGCAAAAGAGATGCTGAAATTATCTTCGGCGGAGATCATAGTATACTGTTTGTTGCGTTCGATCCACTGATTCATTTTTTACTCCATTATTTTATTTATTTATTCACACGGATTTTCATCCTATTAAAATAGCAGAAATCCTGTAAAATGCAAGTTTTTTCCCACAAAACGGCAGTAATTTATAAATCATATCAAAAAATTAAACTTTTGGTATTATTTGCAAAAAAAATGCCGAAAAGTATCTATCTGATTTGACAAACAGGAAACACGGGTTTATATTTAGTAAACTTTTTAGTAAACATGAGGTTTTTTATGCAACTCAATCAAGTTCGTCAAGTCTTTCTGGATATGGACGGCACCATCTATCACGGTACTGATCTGTTTCCCACGACCATCCCTTTTCTGAACTTTCTCAAAGAAAAAGGGATCAAGTACACCTTTCTGTCCAACAACTCCAGTTTCAGCACGGAGGAGTATATTGCCAAACTCAAAAACATGGGCATCGAAGCCGCTGAAAATGAGTTCTATATCTCCACGGATTATGCGATCGACTACCTCAAACGCAATCATCCGGAACTGCGCAAACTCTACCTTATGGGCATGGAGTGCATCTTCCCCGCATTTGAAAAAGCCGGTTTCACCCTCACCGATAACGCTCCCGATGCCGTTGTCGTCGCTTTTGACCGTACCCTTACTTACGAAAAACTCTGCAAAGCGGCATGGTTCATGAAACAGGATCTGCCCGCTTTTGCCACACATCCGGACGTTTTCTGCCCCACCAATCAGCAGACATGGCTGCCGGACTGCGGCGCATTTATCGCCTGTCTTGAAACGGCGACCGGGAAAAAGCTGAAAGTTCTCGGAAAACCCGATCCCGGAATTCTGGTCGAAGGTGCCGCCCGCAACGGCATCCCCGTCACCGATGCCCTTATGGTCGGCGACCGCCTCCATACCGATATCGCAGTCGGACGCAACGCCGGAGCGTTGACCGCATGGATCACCCCCGATCCCGCCTGCGAACCGAACTGCCCCGCTCATCTTGCCCCGCATTTCAAAGTGCGCGATCTCGGCGAACTGCAAACACTCTGGGAGATGGAAAAATGATTTACGATGCTGCAATTATCGGTGCCGGCGTTTCAGGAGCATCCACCGCATGGCAGTTGTCGCATTTCGACTGTAAAACCGTTCTGCTGGAACGGTGGGCGGATGTCGGGTTCGGCGTATCCAAAGCAAATTCCGGAATCGTTCACGGCGGATTTCACCACCCCGTATCCAGCCTGAAAGCACGGCTGGAAATTCAGGGCAATCTGATGTTTGAACAGTTGCAGTACGAACTGGATTTCCCCTTCTCACGCTGCGGTATTCTGGTCGTTGCGTTCTCGGAAGAACAGATGGTGACTGTCCGTAAACTCTACAATCAGGGCATCGCCAACGGCGTGCGCAATCTGGAAATGTGCGGCAGAGACCGTCTGCTGGAACTGGAACCCAAACTCAACGCCGAAGTCGTCGGCGGATTTTTCGCCCCCAACGGCGGCACGATCGAACCTTACCGCTATGTATTCAGTCTCGTGGAAGGCGCAACGCGCAACGGCGTGGAACTGCTCTGCAATTATGAAGTTTCCCAAGCGGAACACAACGGCGAATACTGGCTCGTCACCGCCGCCGACGGCAGAGAGATCAAAGCCCGCCGCGTTGTCAACGCCGCCGGACTTTTTGCCGATCACATTTCCAAACTTTTCGGGGCGGAAGAATTCACCATCCACCCCCGCAAAGGCGAAGAATATCTGCTCGACCGCAACAGTCAAGCCCGGCCGCAGCGGGTCGTTTTCCCCGTTCCGACCAAAGATTCCAAAGGGGTACTGGTCATCCCGACTGCCGAAGGAACGACCATGATCGGGCCAACCGCCGATCCGGTTGAAGATAAACTCGATACAACGACAAGTGCCGATCACATGCAGCGGATCGTCTCACTGGTCCGGCAGATGGTCAACGGCATCACTCCCCGCGATGTCATCACCTCTTTCGCCGGACTCCGCCCGGTGCTGGATACGGAAGATTTCTACATCGACCGTTCGCAGAAAGCCCCGCATTTCATTCAGGTCGCCGGTATCCAGTCCCCCGGACTGACCGCCTCCCCCGCCATCGGTCTTTATGTCAAAGATCTGTTGAAAGCAGACGGCATGACCCTTACGGAGAAAACCGAAGTCGTACAGAAACTCCCGCCTCGCCGGGAGATCCGCAAAGAGACGCCGGAAACACTGGCGGAACTCCACGCCGACGATCCCCGCTGGACACATGTGGTCTGCCGCTGCGAAAATATCTCGGAGGCCGAAATCATCGAAGCCGTCCGCAAAGGTCACACCACTCTTGACGGCGTAAAATTCTACACCCGCGCCGGAATGGGCCGCTGTCAGGGCGGTTTCTGTTCGGCCAAAATCATGAAGATCATCAGCCGCGAAACCGGTATCCCCATGGAAGAACTTACCAAAAAAGGCGGCAGCAGCCGCCTCCTTGCCGGACGACTGGAAAATACAACCATTGACCCCATGCCGGAGAAATAAAATGATTCAGGAAAAACAAATCGATATCGCCGTTATCGGTGCCGGTGCCGCCGGACTCGCCGCCGCAGCAGAATGTGCCAATGCCGGAGTTTCTGTTCTGGCGATCGACCGTGAAGAAGTTCCGGGCGGCATCTTGCGTCAGTGCATCCATAACGGATTTGGCTTGCGCTACTTCAAAGAAGAACTCACCGGCCCCGAATACGCCGACCGGGTCATGAAAAAAGCAGAAGCCGCCGGAGCGCAATTCTGTATGGAAACGACCGTAACAGATGCCAAACGTCTGCCGGACGGGACGTTTTCTCTGCTGCTGCTCTCCGCCCGGACCGGCGTGATCCGTCTGCACGCAAAGGCCGTCATCCTCGCCATGGGGTGCCGTGAACGCAACCGGGGCAACCTTGCCATTCCCGGAAGCCGTCCCGCCGGAGTCTTTACCGCCGGATGCGCCCAGAAACTGCTCAATATGGAGGGGATGCTCCCCGGAAAAAGTGCCGTCATCGTCGGTTCCGGCGACATCGGTCTGATCATGGCGCGCCGTCTGCGCTGGAGCGGTGTGGAGGTCAAGGCGGTCGTGGAGATCATGCCCTATCCCTCCGGGCTGACACGCAATGTGGTGCAGTGCCTTGAGGACTTCAACATTCCCCTCTATCTGGAACACTCGGTCATCTCCATCAACGGCAGGGAGCGGGTCAACTCGGTGGATATCGCCCCGCTGGCGGACGGAATTGCCCAAACGGAAAAAGCCTTCAACATTCCCTGTGATACCGTTCTCTTTTCCGTCGGCCTCATCCCCGAAAATGAACTGGCTCTCAAACTCGGAGTTGAACTCAATCCTGCCACCGGCGGCGCACTGGTCGATGCCGATTACTGCACCAATATTCCCGGTGTTTTTGCGGGAGGAAACGTTCTGCACGTTCACGATCTCGTGGACTTCGTTTCAGAGGAGTCCGCCCGTGCGGCACAGGCGGCGATCCGCTATCTGGCAGGAACTTCCGCCGCAGAACGCAACCCCGTGAAGGTCAGTGCCAATCTGAAATATGCCATCCCCAATTTCTACACAGCCGGACGCAAAACCGTCTTTTCCTTCCGTCCGCTGGTCGTCTGCAACGGGGCGGAACTGGCGGCGTATCTCAACGGCGAAAAAATCTGGAAACGCCGTTTCGCCCATATCCGCCCCGCTGAAATGATGCAAGTGGAACTCGATGAAACATTGCTGGACAAAGCCGGAACACTGGAATTCAAACTGACTCCCGATTATACGGAGGTGGAAAAATGAAAAAAGAACTTATCTGTATCTCCTGCCCGACCGGTTGTCACCTGACCGCCGAAACAGACGCAAATCGGGAGTGGCTCATCACCGGAAACCGCTGTCCGCGCGGCAAGGTCTATGCCCTCAACGAACTCACCGATCCCCGACGGGTCGTGACCGCAACGGTTGCATCGACTTCGGAACTGATGCCCCGTATTCCGGTGCGCACAGACAAGGCTCTGCCCAAACGGTTCATCGCTCCATTGCTGAACAGACTTTATGCAATGAAAGTACAAATTCCGGTAAAATCCGGCGAAATTCTCATTGAAAATGTGGAAAATTCACAAATCAATGTTATATTCTGTTGTGATTGTATAAAATAGGAATTTTGGTATATGAAAAGAGTTCAACTGCCGCCCGGCTTGGAAACTGTTTGTTTTGTTTTGGGGGAAAATGTATATCAGGACATTCCTGAAATCCTGAAAACGCACTTTCCGGGCCGCCGTCCGTGGATCGTTGCCGACGAAAACACCTGGCGTGCGGCAGGAGAAGCCGTTTACAAGGTTCTGGAAGCCCCCCATTTGCCTTACATCTACCCCGCAGAACCGCAACTTCATGCCGATTACGGCGTTGTTCCGCTTCTGGCACAGCAGATGCCGTCCGATGCCGTTCCGGTCGCAGTCGGCGGCGGTACGATCAACGATATTGTAAAACGTCTCTCCGGCGAAGCCGGAATTTCTTATTTGTGCGTCCCGACCGCTCCGTCCGTTGACGGTTACAGCAGTTCCGGAGCCGCCATGACCAAAGACGGTCTGAAACAAACGCTGAAATGCCCTGCCCCCAAAGCGATCGTCGCAGATGTCGGTGTTCTGCGGGCTTCTCCGGCTGAAATGAAAGCCGCCGGATATGCGGATCTTTTCGCAAAACTCCCCGCCGGGGCAGAATGGCTCATCGCCGATACGCTGGGCATCGAACCCGTCCGGCAGGATGTTTGGCATCTGATCCAGCCGCCGCTGAAAAAATGGCTTTCCGATGCCGGAAATATGGATCATATTTTTACCGGACTTGCCGCAACCGGATATGCGATGCAGCTCTACAACGACTCCCGCCCCGCCTCCGGCATGGAACACCTTTGCAGTCACGTCTGGGAAATGGAAGGCGTGGAGGCGTCCCACGGGTTCAAAGTCTCCGTCGGAACGATCGCTTCTGCCTGGCTGCATGAAAAGTTGTTCTCCCTTCCGGTGGAGGAGTTGAAAAAACTCATGCCGCCGCCCAAAAGCCGTCAGGAAAAAGAAGCCGAAGCCGATGAACTGCTGAAACGGGGAGTCTACGGGAACGCCAAGGAAATCGCTATGGCAAAATTTCCGGAACCGGCCGAAACTCTGCTCCGCAGGGAGATGATCTGTGCCAACTGGGATACGCTCTGCAAACGGGTCAAAGAGCAGCTTCTGCCCTTTGAGGAGATCCGCACCATGCTGAAAAAAGCAAACTGCCCGACCACTCCCGCTGAAATCGGGCTTGTTCCCGGTCAGTTTATCCACGGAATAAAGACCGCACAGTTGATCCGTAAGCGTTACACACTTCTCGATCTTCTTGAAGAGTGCGGCATCATGGATATCATGCTGAAAAAACTGGCGGCAGAACTGGGGGAATGATATGGATTTGGTCAACGTTGCGCAAAAAATCCGTCAACTCCGTTTGAAACAGCAGCTTACGGTGGATCAGCTTGCCGCAAGGAGCGGCTTGAGCAAAGGTTACATTTCACGGCTGGAAAACTTCCGTACCGGGGCTTCGCTGCGCGCCCTCAATCTGGTGGCGGCGGCACTCGGAGTGGAAATGATCGAACTTTTCCGCAACGAAAACGCCTCTCCTGAATATGTGTTCGGGCACATCAACGAGGGGGAATTCATCGACCGCAACCAGGCCAAAGAGTACGGTATCAACTACTACGCTCTTGCCTTTGAAAAAACCGACCGGACGATGAATCCTTTTTTCATCGAATACCGCCCCAGCGACAAACAGCGGGAATTTCTCCAGCACGACAGTCAGGAGTTTTTTGTACTGCTCGAAGGTGAAATCGACTACATGATCGGCACACCCGAAAACGCCCGCCGGATGAAGAAAGGCGAAACCGTCTATCTGGACGCCCAACTCCCCCACGGGGTCCGCCTCGCCCCCAACTGCGAATACGCCGCCGCAATCGTGATTTACCATTAAAACACGTTGCACAGCATACATGCAGCAAAGGTTGTCTGAAGGCATTTAGCTACGTTCAAAGCGAGACAGTTCCAAGCCCTTCAGCTTCCTCTCTGCCGACAGGTCTCATCCATTATCTGCACAAAAAGGAAACTCTTTATTATTCACAACTGCCGCAAACACTTCATCCGTATTGCACAATTACTCAATTCCAAGCTGCCTCAAATTATCTTTGGCAAGTTTATAACCTTGTGCCGCCGCTTTTTTATACCATTCAATCGCCAGACTCAAATCCTTTTCTACGCCACGACCTCTCTCATAGCACAACCCCAAGCTATACTGCGCATAGGCATCCCCCTGTTCGGCGGATTTGCGGTACCAGTACACAGTTTGTGTATAATCCTTGTCTACGCCACGACCAAAGTAATAGCAGTCCCCCAAGTTACCCTGCGCACGAGCATTCCCCTGTTCGGCGGATTTGCGGTACCAGTGCTCAGCTTGTGTATAATCCTCGTCTACGCCGCGACCTCTCTCATAGCACCACCCCAAGCTATTCTGCGCTGCGGCATTCCCCTGTTCGGCGGATTTGCGGTACCAGTTCACGGCTTGTGTATAATCCGTGTCAACACCACGACCATAATAATAGCACTCCCCCAAGCTATACTGCGCTGCGGCATTCCCATGTTCGGCGGATTTGCGGTACCAATACACAGCTTGTGTATAATCCTTGTCAACGCCTTGACCATTACAATAGCACTCCCCCAAGTTACACTGCGCACGAGCATTCCCCTGTTCGGCGGATTTGCGGTACCAGTGCACAGCTTGTGTATAATCCTTGTCAACGCCACGACCAAAGTTATAGCACAACCCCAAGTTATACTGCGCTGCGGCATCACCCTGTTCGGCGGATTTGCGGTACCAGTTCACGGCTTGTACAAAGTCTTTGGCTATACCCTCTCCTCGATAATAACATTCCCCCAAACTGTTCTGTGCGTCAGCGTCTCCCTGTTCGGCGGATTTGCGGTACCAGTGCACAGCTTGTGTCAAATCCTTTTCTACGCCGCGACCACTCTCATAGCACACCCCCAAGTTATTCTGCGCACCGGCCTGCCCCTGTTCGGCAGATTTGCGGTACCAATACACTGCTTGTGTATAATCCTTATCTACGCCTTGACCATTATAATAGCACCTCCCCAAGTTAAACTGCGCATCGGCATCACCCTGTTCGGCGGATTTGCGGTACTTTCGCTCGGCTTCACTTGAATATTCTACTGTAGGCTGAAGCAGAACAGCTGGTTGGCTTGCTGAAGTGTAGCGCGAGACTGAATCATCTGAATGAATTATCGCAATAAAAACAAAAACAACCAAAGCAACAACTGAGAAAATCAGATAAACAGCAGGAGTTTTTTTCTTTTTCCGGGGCTTTTCATTTGAAACGTCTGTTTCCGGCGGATTCACTGGCGGGGGCGTCACTGGCGTTTCTGGCTGCATTGTGTCTGTTTTGGGCGGAGGCGGTGTTTCCGCTTTTTCTTCTTCCCGGATGGCTTTTGCAAACTGCGTACAATTTTCAAAACGATCTTGTGCTTTTTTGCTCATTGCTTTTTTTATGGCAAGCCATGCGTTTTCTGAAATGCCTTCGATTTCTTCCGGTTCATCGTTTATAACGGCGGAACGGAGGACTTCAAAATTATCTGCTTCAAAGGGCAGATGTCCGGCGAGCATTTCGTAGGTCAGCACTGCCAGCGCGTATTGGTCGGAAGCAGGGCGGGGATATTGGGCTTTGAACTGTTCCGGCGGCATATAATTGGGCGTGCCGCTGGTGTTGGCGGCGTTGAACGAAAGATTGGTCATCGTGGAACGCACTTTGGATGCCAAGCCGAAATCCAATACTTTCACGTTTCCATTTTCATCGACCTTGATATTGGCGGGCTTGATATCCCGGTGCAGGATTTTCTGACTGTGGGCGTAATCCAATGCAGAAGCGATTTGAGCAACGATTTTGCATACTTCGTCAAATTCGGGCTTGCCCTTTTTCCGCAGCCAGCTTGCGAGACTTTGCCCCGGGGCGTACTCCATCATGAGGTAGTAGGCTCCGTATTCATCCCGGTCCAGAAAGTCGGCGCCAGCGATATTGGGGTGTTTCAGATTGTGGACCATCTGAAAGTTGCTCCGGATCGCCTCCATGGATTCATCGTCACGGGCAATTTCAGGAGGAACCGTTTTCAGCGCATACTGCACCCCGGAAATCTGATCTTCGCACTTAAAGACCATTCCCATCGCTCCGGCACCCAGCCGCTCTGTGAGGATATAACGCTTCAGCACCAGATCACCAACGCGCAAATCTCCCCTTTCCAGGCGGACGTGGGCATTGGGCTTTGTGGCATCAAAATCATCCTTGTTGTCGGCAGCATCGCTGTTGCGGAACCGTTTTCCGGGAAGAGTTGCATCCAAATCAGCAACAGTTTCTTGCTTCGGAATAACAAAATGCTTTCCGCAAACCTCGCAACTGATTTTTCTGCCAGCCAGACTGTCGTCCAGCTCATATTTTGTATCACACTGTGGACAATTAAACTTCAACATTTCCCGGCATCTCTTTATTTTTCAAATGTTTTACCAATTTTCTTAATATAACAGCAGGGAGTTGTTTTGTCAAATAATAATTACCGGAAATAATTACTTTAAAAGCCTTTTCAGCACCAGGGCGGTGCGGCTGGGCAGATAGAGTTTCAGAAAGGTTCCGGAGGTTTGCTGCAAGGCGAAATATCTCTGTCCCGGTGTGCGGAGGGCATGACCGCCAAACTCCGCCGCATCACTGTCCAACACCGTCTCAAATACGTAAGGACGCACCTCCAGCGGGTAATCACTTACGGAGTTGCAGGGGTGGAAATTGAAGATAAAATAGTAATCGTTCCGTTCAAAAGCGATGATTTTTGCATTATCATCGACTTTCAAATGCTGTACATTGGCTTCATAAAAACCGGGTGTACTCAAAATTTGCATCATCTCCCTGTCAAAACGGTTCAAAAACTGAAAACGCAATCCGGGATCATCCGCCAATGACCACTGACGGCGGGCATGGTCACAACTCCAATTATTTCCCTCACGGGGAAAGTCGATCCATTCCGGATGACCGAACTCGTTGCCCATGAAATTCAAATAACCGTTTCCGGCGGCGGCTCCGGTCGCCAACCGAGCCATTTTATGCAAAGCAACCGCACGATCGACCGCCATATTCTGCGAACCCTTGTGCATAGAGTCATACATGGCAGCCCCCGCCAGACGGAAAATCGCCGTCTGCCCCCCGACGATCGCCTGATCGTGACACTCCACATAACTGACGGAACGTTCATCTTTCCGGCGGTTGGTCAATTCGTGGAGCAGTTGAAACATATTCCAGTTTTCATCGGGAATATCAAAAAGTTTGAACCAGAAATCCGTCACCCCCATCGCCATACGGTAATCAAACCCGATCCCCCCCTGTTCCGCAGGGGCGGCAAGTCCGGGCATACCGCTGACATCTTCAGCTATCGTTACCGCATCAGGACGGATCTCGTGAATGACCTTGTTGGCAAGGGTCAAGTAGGTGATCGCCTCCACATCCACACTGTCATCAAAATACTGATGATACCCGGTGAAGTTCATATTCAGCCCGTGATGATGATACATCATACTGGTCACACCGTCAAAGCGGAAACCGTCAATATGATACTCCTCAAGCCAGTAACGGCAGTTGGAAAGCAGAAAATGCAGCACCCATGGGTCGTTGTAATTGAAGCAGAGAGAGTCCCATGCACTGTGTTCCCCCCTCGCCCCGTCATGAAAATAGGTACTGCGGCTGCCGTCGATGCGGGCAAGCCCCTCCAACTCATTTTTCACAGCGTGGGAGTGAACCAGATCAATAATGACCCGCAACCCCATTCCGTGCGCAGTATCGACCAGTTCTTTGAACTCGTCCGGCGTACCGAAACGGGAAGATACTGCAAAGAAATTTGCCACATGATAACCGAAACTTCCGTAATAAGGATGTTCCATGACCGCCATCAGCTGAACGGTATTATATCCCGCTTCGGCAATACGGGGCAGGATCTTTTCCGTATATTCACGAAACGTTCCGACTTTTGCCTCCTCCTGCGCCATTCCTACATGGGACTCATAGATCAGAGGGCTTTCCGGCTTCGGGGGGATCGGATTTTTGAAATGGTAGGGTTTCTCCGGCTGCCAGACTTTGGCACAGAAAAGTTTGGTATTCTCATCCTGTACCACATAACGGGCAAATGCCGGAATACGGTTTCCCTCCCCGCCATGCCATGTAACGTGCATCAGATAGTGCATACCGTGACGGAAGGTATCTGCCGGGAAACGCCCCTGCCAGATACCGCCGCAGCATTTCAACGAAAACTCCGGACGGACTTCCCAGTTGGAAAAATCCCCGATCAGCGTAATACTTTCTGCATGAGGCGCATATTCAAAAAATTGCCATTCGCTGCCATCGAAAACAAGATCGGGCGAATTGAGAGCAGACTCCGCAAGAGTTGCACCGGGAGGTGTCAGAATTTTCTCCATTTCTTCTGCCATCCTGCGGCGTTTTTCCAGCTGCGGCTGAAATTCATTCAACCACGGATCTGCTTTCAGCGGCAGCGGCTCATTTTTCAAACGGGGAATCATTCATCCCTCCCGTAAATCAGTCCACGATCAAAGGACGTGCCAGCATACTTTCGTAAATCTTGATGTACTCCTGAGCAGTCACATCGTGATTGAAACGGTCTTTTGCCTGACACATGATGCGGGAAATGGCGGCATTTTTCTTCTCTTCCGGAGAGTTGAAGAAGCGCATAGCCTCATCGACCGCCCACATAAGTCCCTGCGGATCGTAGTGATCAAACCGGAAACCGTTGCCGAAATCACCTTCATAACTCAGGTGTTCCACCGTATCGTGGAGACCGCCGGTATTGTGAACCACCGGCAGACTTCCGTAATACTGACAGGTCATCTGCGGCAGACCGCACGGTTCAAAGAGAGAGGGCATCAGCACAAAGTCCGACGCGGCAAAGCCGAGACGTGAAAGTCCTTCATCAAAATCGCAGACCGTGACACGATCGTAGAAATCGTGCATGGCAACAATGTCGTGGAACACTTTCTGATAACTGCCGTTGGCGACAATGGCGATCTGCAGTTTCTGATCCCAGTATTTATGAACCATGTTGTAGAGGATGTCCGACAACAGCGAACACCCTTTCTGCACCGGGTCGAGACGTGAGGGCCAGAAGAAGATCGGCGCATTCTGATCGACTTCCAGACCGGTTCTTGCCTGAAATGCGATTTTATTGACCTTTTTTGCCTGTGCCGCAGTTTCGGCATTGTATTTCACTTCCAGATACGGGTCGGTTTCCGGATTGCAATCTTCGTCGGGGGAGTTGAGAATACCCGTGGCACAACCGGCATAATACTTGCCCGCCATTTCCTGACGGATGTTGTCCGGCACGAAAGGATGCCAGCCGTCTACGATCTCTTTCAGAAACGTGGGGCTGACCGTATTGATGAAGTGTGCGCCGAAAATCCCGCTGGCAAGCATATCGACCTGATTGGTGGAGCGGCTCTCCTCATAGTTGAAAGGCGGCCGTTCATAATAGAGTCCCTGCCAGAAGGGGGCGGCGTCGATGCCGCGGTCTTCGATCGCATCGAGCGTGGCTTTCTGCGTATGGATATTGTGTACCGTGAACAGACAGGGGATCCCCATGCGGCGGGCGGCGGCGGGGATCAAACCGGTCATCCAGTCGTTGCAGTGGATCAAGTCCGGCTTGACTTCCGGAATGATATTGTTGATCACTTCGCGCTGAAACGCCATTGCCTGCCGGAAACTGTCTCCGGCATAGTTGCTGTATACCGTATCACGATAGTAGAAAATACGGTCCTCCGCCAGATGGATGCGGCTGTTGTGGAGGTGGTTCATATAGACGCGCAGTTCATCGCTGATGAGTTTGCCGACGTCGATGTGGAACATGCGCCGGTAGTGCGGCAAAGCAACATGAACATCCGCCCCCTGACGGAAAAGAGCCCCGACCAGAGAAGCGGAAACGTCCGCCAGACCGCCGGCTTTTGCCCGCAGGATGTTACCCATATTGCCCATGCCTTCCGGCAGGTATGTGATTTCCGGTGTTACGACCAGAATTCTCGGATTGCTCTTTTTCAACTTTTTCATCGGGATCTCTTTTCTGTCACATTTTCTTTATTTGGGCCAGCAGACGAAACCGGGGATGCTGTTATCCCAGTCGGTTCCGCTTGCCTTGATACGTGCGGTCAAACCGAAACGTCCGGCAAACGTGCAAGTGACATTGCCGCTGTATTCGTAATTTCCGTCACCGAGTTCCTTGACCATTTCCAGTTTGGCGGAACTGCTTTCAAGGATCTCATTGTGGGCGTTCACCGTACCGAAATAGGCTTCGACTTCGACCTCTGCGGGAGTAAGATCCCCCAGATAGACCTGCGACGTGACACGGAAGGTGTCTCCGACGTGAAGATCGGTCAGCGGACGATCCGCAACGGGTGAAGTGACATGAAGTCTTCCGGCATAGAAATTGGCTTCGAGCCGCTGTTTTTCATCCCGGAGTTTGCGGGCGTAAGCGGCATTGTCATGCGTCAATTCCTGATAGGCTTCGCGGGCGGGACGGTAGAACATATTTTCATAATCATCGACCATACGGGTACTGGAAAATTCTCCCAGACCGGTGATAATGGACTCTTTCATGTAATTGATCCAGCGCAGCGGCAGATCGTGTCCCTGACGCTCGTAGAAACAGGGAATGATCTCGTTTTCGAGCAGATTGAAGAGTGCCTGGGACTCGTAATTATCCCGGTCTTCATCTTCGGTATAGTAATCATTTCCTTCGATCGCCCAGCCGTTTCTGCCGTTGTAGCCTTCAGCCCACCAGCCGTCGAGAATACTGCAGTTCACAACGCCGTTGACGGCGGCTTTCATGCCGGAAGTGCCACTGGCTTCCTGCGGACGGCGGGGGGTATTCAGCCACACATCAACGCCCTGCACCAGACTGCGTGCCATACCGATATCGTAGTTTTCAAGGAAAAGCAGACGGTCAAGCACACCTTCGCGTTCGGCAAAATGGATCAACTCCTGAATAAGCCGTTTGCCGCCGTCATCGGCGGGGTGGGCTTTACCGGCAAAGATGAACTGGATCGGACGGGTAGAGTCTTTCAGAAGAGCGATAAGCCGTTCGGCGTTGCGCAGCAGAAGAGTTCCCCGTTTGTAGGTCGCAAAACGGCGGGCGAAACCGATGGTAAGCACATCGGGGTCAAGCACGTTCTGTTTCTGAGCGGCGGGATTTCCGACGTAGCGGTAGTTCCCTTTGAGCAGTTTTCTGGCGCGGCGCACCAGCGACTGCCGGGAGAGTTCGTGAACCATCCAGAGTTCATCATCCGGAATGGCGTGGACCGCCTCGGCAAGAGCGGCACTGTCGGGATTGGTCGCCCAGTTTGCGGGCAGATAACGGTCGTACAGCGAGAAAAGTCTGCTGGAGACCCAGGAGGAACAATGCACACCGTTGGTGATGTGTTTGATCGGAACTTCAGAGACCGAACGCTGCGGCCAGAGATTTTTCCACATATCGCGTGCGACTTCGCCGTGCAGGGCACTGACGCCGTTGCTGTAATTGGCGAGCCGCAGACCGAGAACGGTCATGGACATTTCAGAAGCGTTGCCGCGGTTGCCGATCGGAATACCCCAGCGGATCACCCGGTCAACGTCCAGATGCGCTTCTTTTGCGAAAACTTCAAGATACGGCCGCACCAGACCGATGTCAAAGACTTCGTTGCCCGCCGGAACGGGGGTGTGGGTCGTAAAGATGTTGGAACGCCAGACCGCTTCAAGCGCGACGCCGGGTTCGTACCCCTGATCGTTGACCAGATGAGCGATACGGGCAAGCGAGAGAAATCCGGCATGACCTTCGTTCATGTGGCAGACGCTGGGTTCATATCCCATGGCGACCAGAGCCTTGAAGCCGCCGATGCCCAGCAGCAGTTCCTGATGCAGACGCATCCGCTTGTCGCCGCCGTAGAGACGCCATGAAACTTCCCGCAGATCGGGATCGTTCTGGGGGATCTCTGTATCGAGCAGTACCAGCGGCACATTGCCGACGGGCAGCACCCAGACCGCGGCGTAAAGGTCACGGTTCACCAGACGGATGCGGATCGTCACTTCGTTGCCCTGTTTGTCGTGCGCACGGCTGATGGGCAGATCGTGGATCTCCGAAACGGGATAGTGTTCGATCTGCCAGCCGTTGCGGTCGAGCACCTGACGGAAATAGCCCTGACGGTAGAGCAGACCGACTGCGACCAGCGGCAGTTCCATGTCGGAAGCGGCCTTGAGGTGGTCACCGGCAAGAACACCGAGACCGCCGGAGAAGATCGGAATGCTTTCGTGGATGCCGAATTCCAGAGAGAAGTAGGCGATGGAACGCTTGTCCACCTCTTCTTCGGGAACCTGACGGTTGAACTCTTCCGCGACCAGTTTCATCTTTTTCAGGAAAGCGCGGTCTTTTGCCAGTTCTTCCAGACGTTCCTGTGAAATGGAGCGCAGAAATGTTTTGGCGTTGCCGTTGACTTCCCGCCAGAGATTGGGGTTGATACGGACAAAAAGTTCGATGGCGGCGGGGTGCCAGCACCACCAGATGTTATTGGAAAGAGTTTCCAGAAATGCGAGTTCTTTGGGGATATGCGGCCCCACGTTGTAAAGTTGAAATTCCATTGTATTCTTTCATTCTGTTTGCGGGGAAAACAAATTCCCCTGATGTAATATCTGTATATGAAACTTTAAAAAGGTTCGACAACGATAACGCTGTTGAGCGTACCGAGTTCATTGGGAACGAAATTGGGGTTGTTTTCATCGACCCGCCATTCGCCGTTGACGACCAGTTTGTACTCGTACGTGCCGGGTTCCAGCATGAGGATACCGGTGTAGACGCCGTCATTATTTTTATCGCACAGTTCTTTTGCGGGCTGCCAGTTATTGAATGTTCCGGCAACAAAGACATTGCTCCCGGGAGCGGCGATCGCCTGAAACGTAATGCGGCGCCGCACGGGACGGTTGGTTTTGGGCATGGCTTTTCTGCTCATGATTTACTCCTTATCTTAAACGGACAACAGATACAAAATGATATGTTATTAATATACATCTTTTTTCTGTTTTGTCAAGCAGATAAAATCAGATGTTACTGTTTCAGTTATAAACAATTACTCTATGAAGCCATTTTTTCCTTCATCACTCACTAAATATACATTCAGCGGGATGTTCCATAAGGAATTTTTTCAATCCCGCAGCTGCCCGCTGCCGACCGCCACCCACTTGTAGGTGCAGAGTTCTGCCGGACCTACGGGTCCCCGGGCATGGAGACGGTCTGTACTGATACCGACCACAGCCCCCATGCCGTAATCACCGCCGCCCGAAAGCCGGGTGGAGGCATTGACCAGCACCGAGGCGGAGTCCACCCCGGCAATGAACTGCATCGCCAGTTCGTCCGAACCGGTTATGATGCCGTCCGTATGACCCGAACCGTGTTCTGCAATGTGTTTCATCGCTTCATTGATGCCGTCCACCAGACGGATCGAAAGTATACTGCCGAGATATTCCGTATCCCAATCCTCCTCCGTTGCCGGAATACAGCCGGGGACCCGCTGACAGAAGCGGGCGCAGCCGCGGATCTCCACACCGTTCCGGCGCAGATTTTCCGCAAGGTTTTCCAGCAGGGTGTCCGGAGCCGCCGCATCGATCAGCAGTGTTTCAAGCGCATTGCATACTGCGACATTCTGACATTTGGAATTGACGGTCAGTTTTATCGCCATATCTTCATCGGCATCGGCGGCGATGTACAAGTGACAAATGCCGTCATAATGTTTCAGAACCGGGATACGGGTCCCTTCTGCAATGGCTTTGATCAGACTTTTTCCGCCGCGCGGAATGATCAGATCGATGTATTTATCCTGTTGTAAAAGTTCCGTAACGGCACTGCGGTCTGCAGTGGGGATCAACTGGATGGCATCCTCCGGCAAGCCCGCCTCTTTTGCCGCTGAACGCATGGCTCCGGCAAGCACAAGATTGGTGCGGAGCGACTCCGAACCGCCTTTGAGAATGACCGCATTGCCGCTTTTCAGAGCAACGGCGGCGGCATCTGTCGTCACATTCGGGCGCGCCTCATAGATCATAGCGATCACCCCGATAGGAACAGCGACCCGCCTGACATCAAGTCCGCTGGGCATAATGCGGCTTTCGATGACTCTGCCGACAGGATCAGGCAGCGCGGCCGCCTCCTGCAAACGCTTCACCATATACTGAAAAACTTTTTCATCCACTTTCAACCGTTTTTGAAAAGCGGCGGAAAGCCCGGCGGCATCGGCAAGATCGGCGGCATTGGCGGCAAGCACTTCCTCTTTACAGGCAATCAGTTTCCCCGCCATCCGGTTCAGGGCATCGGCGCGGCGGTCCGGCGAAACACTCCGCAGAACGGCGGCGGCAGAACGTGCATTGTATGCCAGCGTTTCAATCGCAGTCACGAAAAACCTCCCGTTTACTTCAGCAATTCGACCAGATCGGGAATGATTTTCTCAAAACAGACACCGTACCAGTGTTCTTCCGGCGTAGCGGGTATCGCCAGACAGACCGCATCGGCGGCAATGGCGGCAGCCTCAAAAGCCGTTTTTTCCCGCATCAAAGCACCGGCGAACACGCTGGCAAAAAGGTCGCCCGTTCCGTGGGAACTGCGGCTCAACCGGGGGTTGAAGTCGTATTCAATGGAGTTCCCGTCACTGACGGCGCACCCCAGCAGACCGGGATCAAACGAAACGCCGGTCAGGATGACGTTCTTTGCGCCGAGCGTATGGAGACGCTTGACAACTCCTTCGATATAAGCGACATCATAATTTTCAAGACGGCACTCTTCGCCGAGCAGAAAAGCCGCCTCCGTGAGGTTGGGCAGAATGTAATCGGCTCCGTCGCAGAGTTTGCACATTTTCTGCGGGAAATCGGCACTGAAACCGGGATAGAGTTTGCCGTTGTCCGCCATGACAGGGTCAACGATGCGCACCGCCCCTTCTGCGGCGCAGTTCTCCATGAGGTGAAGAATGGGGGGGATCTGCTCTTCGCAGACATATCCGGTATAGAAAGCATCGAATTTCAGACCGTTGTCAAGCCAACTCTTTTCAATCGCCGGGATATCGGCAGTCAGATCGTGAAACGTATAATTTTTGAACCCCGCCGTATGGGTGGAAAGCACAGCGGACGGCAGGATCACCGTTTCGATCCCGCAAGCGGAAATCACCGGAAGTGCGACCGTAAGCGAACACTGTCCGAAACAGGAAATATCCTGAATGGTAAGAAGTTTTTTATCCATGTTCCTTTCTCCTTCTTTTATATTTTGCAACCGCCTATTAATATACTGCATATTTACAGAAAAAACAAGATTTTTCCGTTTCAACGTAAAAAAACATCTTTATTTTCTGGTTTTTGCGTGTATAGTATAGAAAAGACAAAACTCAAGATACAGGTAACTATGAAAATCATTGCCGGTTGTGCAAGAAATGCGGAATTGCTCTCTCCGCCGGATCTCGGGGTGCGCCCGACTGCGGTGCGTTCCCGCAAAGCCCTTTTTGACAGCATCGGGGCAAAAATGGACGGTGCCGCCGTACTGGATCTGTTTTCCGGTTCCGGTGCGCTGGGGCTTGAAGCCGCCAGCAGGGGGGCCGCCGAAATACTGATGATCGAACTCGATCCCCGGCACATCCCCGTCATTGAACAGAATATCCAAATCGTACAGAAAACCGGCGCAGCATCGGCGATCACCCTGATCAACGCCGATGTGCTGGATCTGCCCCGTTACTCCAAGCGCATCAGCCATGCGGACTATATTTTTGCCGACCCGCCCTATGCCCGTTCCGGCGAACTGTTCCAAAACCTGTTGACCAAGCCCCGTTTCCGGGAAGATTTCGCCGGAGCGCAGCTCTTCTGGGAAATTCCGGATACTCCCGGAGCAGCCGGGGCTTTCATCAACTCCCCCGCATTGAAAAACTGGCAGTTGCGGGAGTTCGCCGGGACCCGTTTCCTGGTCGGCACCGTTGCAGAACCTCCATTGAAATAAGGATTTTTCATGTTAGCCAAAACCTACTCATCCATCGTCATCGGTATCGATGCCTACACCATTGAGATCGAAGCAAACGTTTCCACAACTCAACGGGGAGCGGAAAATATCCTCTCCATTGTCGGACTGCCCGATCTGGCAGTCAAAGAGAGCCGCGACCGGGTAAAATCCGCGATCATCAGTTCCGGACTTATACCGCCGCGGGGCAATGCGGTGGTCAATCTTGCTCCGGCTGACCTGAAGAAGGAAGGAGCGGGTTTCGACCTCGGCATCGCCCTTGCACTGCTGGCGGCGACCGGAGTTGTCAATGCGGAACAGCTCGCCCGCTGTGCGGTACTGGGCGAACTTGCTCTTGACGGCACACTGCGCCCGGTGCGGGGAGCATTGCCCGCAGCGGCACAACTCCGCAAGGAGGGCAAACTCGAAGCACTGCTCGTTCCGGAAGCAAATGCGGAAGAAGCCGCCCTCGCCGCAGGAAATACGCTCGGCATCCTGCCGGTATCCTCCCTGCGCGATGCCATTGATGCGGTAAATGAGGGCGGACGCCTTGCACACAAAGCGCACATCGAAGACTACACAGGCAAATTCCCCGCCGACATGCCGGACTTCGCAGAGATCAAAGGTCAAATCATGGCGAAACGGGCGTTGGAGATCGCGGCGGCAGGCGGACATAATATTCTTATGGTCGGTCCGCCGGGGACCGGCAAATCCATGGCGGCAATGCGCCTGCCGGGGATACTGCCGCCGATGACATTGGAAGAAACGCTTGAGACCAGCCGTATTTACAGTGTTCTCGGTATGCTCAGTTCGGGTCAGCCGCTGCTGAACCGGCGTCCATTCCGTGCGCCGCACCATACGATTTCGGATGCGGGGCTGATCGGCGGCGGCAAG
Organism: Lentisphaeria bacterium; assembly: GCA_017466125.1. Lineage (GTDB taxonomy): Bacteria > Verrucomicrobiota > Lentisphaeria > Victivallales > Victivallaceae > Victivallis. Next base: position 21,892 of record JAFTUS010000053.1, read on the forward strand.
ACGCCCCGTCCGGGTGAAATATCCCTTGCGCACAACGGCGTTCTTTTTCTGGACGAACTTCCGGAATTCAAACGCAACGTGTTTGAAGTTCTGCGTCAGCCGCTGGAGAACGGAGAGATCACCGTAAGCCGCGCCGCCGGGAATTGTTCATTCCCCGCCGACTTCATTCTTTGCGCCGCCATGAACCCCTGTCCCTGCGGACGGGGAGAATACGACCTGGGCTGTACGTGCAAACCGGAAGAAAAACGGCGGTATCTGAAAAAAATATCAGGGCCGCTGCTGGACCGCATCGATCTGCAAATCCAGTTGAGACAGTTGAGCCAGCAGGAACTCCTCGCCGCCCCGAACGGAGAGACCAGCGCACAGATACGCCAACGGGTCATCCGGGCAAGAGAGATACAAAAAGAGCGGACGAAAAAGACGCTCCACTACTGCAATGCGCAATTTACGCCGCGCGAATTACAGAAATTCTGTGTTGTTGCCCCTTCGGGTCAGCAAATCCTCCGTCAGGCGATCAGCCACTACAAATTAAGTCCCCGCGCCTACGACCGTATTCTGAAAGTAGCCCGCACCATAGCCGACCTCGCAGAATCGGAATACATCCGGGACGAACATCTCTTTGAAGCGATCAACTACCGCAAAAAAGAGTGGTGATCCCCCGCACAACGATACGCCCTTTTCATCTTTCGCCCGTATTTCAATACAGGGCGTATTGTTTATAATGCAAAAACAGTTTGCCGCAAACAGTTCCTTCATCTTGCGTCCGACCTCAAAACGGCTTTAAATTGAATATATTTTTATATTTTTTTGTTTTTGAGCCTTGAATTCCTTCGGAGATTTTTATGGCGCACAGCAAAAAAGTGGAAAACATAACAGAAAGTTGGTTCTGCTGTTGTTTCATCAGTAAACAAGGGTAATTCATCACCGGCAATAGGTGACCCATCATAGCAAGTGGCAATCAGCTTTTTCAACCCTAAAAAATTAAAGTTCATTGCAAAGTATTTGAAAAAGTTGCTTTCAAAAGGGTCATCACAATTACAAAAAAACGTTTTCCCCTTGAAATGGTCTTTATAGTGCCGTAACTCTTTCTCAATATCTGTTAATTGTGTATAAAACTCATCCTGCTTTGCTTTTTGAGCGTGTTGTAAATTTGCCTTGCCTGCCATATTTCACCCTATGTGTCAGCATTTTTCTGTGATTTGCGGAATTGGTAAGGATTTATGGGGTTTGGTTCTGCCCATAAACCTTTTTTATCTGCCCTTGCTTGTTTTTCAGCTTGAATGTATGCAGGGGTTTTATCGTAATAGCTGTAATGCCACGCATAGCCATTTTGAACCATTACAAGATTGATTTCTGCACCGTCACAGTAAATAACCCCTGAAACTCTGCCGTAACGGTCTATTTCTTTGAACCTTACAGAAACTTGTTTGCCGAAAATCAAAGAGGATAAATACTGTTTGGCTTTGTTGCCAAAGGCTTGTTTCTTTTCAGGTGCATCAATTTTATTAAGGCGTATGCGGAATTTGCCTTTATCAAGATTATCTAAAACAGTAATGGTATCACCGTCAGAAACGCCAACAACCTTACCAATGATTTCAGCGGAAAAGAGAGAAAGAGAGAGTAAAAGCAGAGAGAGTAAAAATAGTGGTTTCATGCTGTGGTTGTTTCTTTTGGAGTTATGGGAAACACCACAAAAAAAGAGGTGCATCCCTGTTTGTACACCCTCACACGTCCACCACAGACGTACACAGTAAATACAAATGCAGAAATGCACCGTGTATGCAATTATACACGGCACAAAAATCGCACTTTACTGTGTTTCAGGCTTAATCTACAAGGTGGTGGTTTGTGAGGGTAGCCCTGACTTTTATGCTATATAGTTGTTGTAATCAAAAGTTTTTTAGTTTTGCTGTTTTTTCGCCTTTCCTGTTGGTTAAAATAAACACTCCACAATATAGCACTGCAAAGGCAAAATTTCAACTTGAAATTACAGATTTTTCGTAATAGGAACTACCAAAAATTCTTACTGCATAGTAACAAGTGTATGCTTTCCATGTGGTAAAACCGTCTGCAAGTAAAAACTGCAAAAATATCTAATCAGCTTGTTTTCTGCTCAATATGGCAGTGGAGTATAACCAATCATGGATTATTGCCGCTCTAATGGTTCTACCGTCTATACATGGTGCAATCAATCCCCAAAACATCTGGGGAATACTGGCACCATCAGAAACAAACCCTTTGGGTACTGTGAATGTTTGCCCCTAAAAAACAAAAGGTATTTCCACCAATGTTTTGATTTTGGAAATACCGTTTTCAGCATAAATCTTACAAGGTATGCCATTATTCATTTTTGCTGTAAATCTCCTTTAAGGCATCGGCAATGTTTTTTACGCTGTTTTGTATATCAGCAGTGTTTTTGGTCTGCAAAGTTGCCCTAATCAGCACCGTTTTTGCCTATGCGTTATACATTCCTCCTCAACCGATTTTGCGCCGGGACGGAGCCTGGCTGTAACACTCCGCAGAACAACAGCGTTTGAAGGCGCGGACGGCGCAACTGAAACAATGGCTGAATAAACGCCCACGGTGACGGTATGTGTTCCCGGGCCGGTTTTACCGTTTCATTGCACGGCGCATTTCCAGATCGGCTTGGCGTTTTTTCAGCGTCTCACGCTGATCGGCGTGCGTTTTCCCCTGACAATAGGCGATCTCCACTTTAATAAGCCCCTGTTTGAGGTACATTTTCAGAGGAACGATCGTCCCCCCCCTGCTGCCGAGCCATTGGGAGAGTTTCAGGATCTCCCGCTTGTGCAAAAGCAGTTGGCGGGGCTGGCGCATATCGTGGTTGAAACGGTTTCCGTAACCGTAATGCGAAATCTGTGTGCAAAGCAGCATGGCATTGCCGTTCTGGATCTTCACATAACCGTCACTGATAACAACGGCACGTTCCCGGCAGCTCTTGACCTCTGTACCGACCAGTTTGATACCGGCTTCAAAACGTTCCAGAATGTTGTAGTCGTGGAACGCTTTCTTATTGGTCGCAAGTACCGGATTATCGTCTGGTTTCTTTTTCGCCACAGGATACCTCGCTATTCTTATTCCTTGTCTTCCCGGAGGAAGTTTCCGGCTTTTTCGGTATAATTTTTCTGCCGGGGATGATTTTGTTCCGTAAGAGTTTCAGCAAACGCTTCCAGCAGTTTCTGCTGCTCTTTGCTCAAATGTGCCGGAGTTTCCACCACGATACGGACATGCAGATCCCCTCTGCTGCCGCCGCGGAGAGAGGGCATCCCCTTCCCTTTCAAACGCAAAATCGAACCGCTCTGCGTACCGGCGGGGATCCGCATTTTGGTCTTGCCGGAAATCGTAGGCACATCAACGACCCCGCCCAGCGTACAGCACACAAAGGATACCGGCAGTTCGCAGAGAAGATCATTGCCGTTCCGGTCGAAAATCTCACTTTCACGAACAGAAATGAAAACATACAGGTCCCCCGGCTGACCGCCGCGGATACCCGCCTCCCCTTTTCCCGGCACACGCAACCGGGTGCCGTTATCGACCCCGGGCTGGATGTGGAGCTGGAAAGAACGCTCTTTACGCACCTGTCCTCTGCCGCGGCAGTGATGACAGGGTTTCTCGATCACCTCGCCCGTACCGCCGCAGGCAGAACAGGGTTGACGCATACTGAAAAACCCCTGTGCGATCGTCTGCTGACCGGTTCCGCCGCAACGGGTACAACGTTTTTTGGAAGTCCCTTTCTCACAGCCGGAACCGGAACACTCCGGACAATTCTCCATGCGCGGGATCGTGATTTCACGATCAGCCCCGTAAACCGCATCTTCAAAGTCGATTTCAAGATCGTAACGCAAATCGTTTCCGTCCACAGGGCCGTTGTAGTTGCGCCGTCCGCCGCCGAAAGCACCGAAAAGATCCTCAAAGCCGCCTGCGCCGCCGAAAAACTGGCTGAAAATATCCTGCGCGTGACGGAAATCCGCTCCGCCGCCGCCATGAGAACTGCTGGTGTAGGCATCGTGACCGAACTGGTCGTACTGACGGCGTTTATCCGGATTGCTCAGCACTTCATAAGCAAGAGAGACCTCTTTGAACTTCTCTTCCGCCTCTTTGTTGCCGGGGTTTTTATCAGGATGATATTTGATCGCCAACTTGCGGTAGGCCTTTTTGATCTCATCGGCGGAAGCATTTTTCTCCACTCCGAGAACTTCATAATAGGTCTGTGCCATATCGGGCCTCCTTCTCTTCTTCAGCAGGAGTTTCCTCTTCTTCCGCCGGAGCGGGTTCTTCCGGTTTCGGACCGGCAGAGACGATCACTCTGGCGGGACGGAGCAGTTTGTCCCCCAACTTATATCCGGCATTCCACGCCTTGATCACCACTCCTTCGGCGACCGTTTCGGAGTGTTCATGCGCTACGGCTTCGTGCAGTTCAGGGTCGAACTGCTCCCCGACCGCAGTCAACTTTTTCACGCCGATCTCATCGAGCGTACGGACAAACTGGGCAATGATCATATCCAATCCCTGACGGATGGATTCAATATTGTCGGACTTTTCAGAGGCGGTCTTCGCCATATCCAGAAAATCGTTGATCGTAAGGAAAGGTTCCAGCGCGGCGGCCTGTCCGAAAGAACGGGCATCGCTGATATCTTTGGCGGTACGTTTGCGGTAATTCTGATAATCCGCCTGCAGGTACATCAACTTTTCTTTCAGTTCTGCATTTTCTTTTTGCAGCACTTCCAGTTCGGACGGTTCCTGTTTGGCGGTTTCTTCTGTACTTTCAGCGGCTTCTGCGGCCTCGTTCAGCACCTCTTCCACGGCATCGGAATTTTGTTTTTCTTCTTTCATATCGATAATTTCTCCTTTATACATATACACGTCCTATTAATATAATGCAAATATGAGAAATGTCAAGTTTTCTGATAAAAAAGAAGCGTCCGCCGCAGTTATGCGGACAAATCAGCGCACGGAGCAATATTGCAGCAGCAGAACGGGGTCCTGCGAAGCGAGTTCGCGGAAACCGTCACGCGTATCGGATGAAAACTCCTCCGCAGACACGGCAGACAGTTCCCGAACCGGATCGGCAGCGGGCGTTTCCGGTTTACGGGTGGAACCGGCAAGCAGCAGCGACATCACTGCCAAGAGCAGAAAAAACAATTTGCGAACACGTTTTTCATGCACCGTACTCATCGGTTCCCTCCTTCTAAAAATTTTTATTTTCCAAATCTGCGAGCATTTCCTGTTCGCGTTTCTTCATCAAATGCTCCTGAATTGCTTTCATTTCAGCATCAAAGCGTTCCGGAGCCCATATTTCAACACCGATTTCGGTGCCGACGACATACACTTCTTTGTTGATCCCGATCCCCGCAAACTCCCGGAACCCCGCCGGGATCGTCACGCGTCCCTGCCGGGTAATGGTGTCCGGCTGGGTCAACGCCCCGAAACGGCGGAGAGAGCGGCGCGCAGCAAAACTGGAACCGACGATCTCCAAAGCACCCAGTTCCCGACGGCGGATCTCTGTATAGACCTCCTCGGGATAGAGGGCGATCGCCCCTTCCGGCAAACCGAGCATGACGATCTCGCCATTGCAGCGGCGGGTAAAGTCCTCCACAAAATGCGGAGTCAGCCGCAACCGGCTGTTGCTGTCAAGCAAGCAACGCTCCTGACCGCAGAAAGCAAGCATTTCACGACCTTTCTTTTTGCCTGAAAGAGATAATTATTTCCAAACATTTCCAATTTACACCAATTTTTTCCAAATTCAAGCATCAAAACAAAAAAAACGCAAAAAAAACGGATTTTTTTGCATTTTAATAAAGAGACAGGGCTTTTAAACTGCTGCACCAGAGAAGCAGAATTTGCGAGAATGCTGTTCAAAGGACAAAATTTGAACTTGTCTGCCACATCAAGCAGACTGAAAGCACTCCATCATTCAGGGAGTTCGCCCATAAAAGCCTTGCGGTACTGCCCGGGGGCGACGCCTATACGCAATTTGAAACGGCGGCTGAAATGAAACGGGTCCTGATACCCGAAACGGGCAGCGACTTCTGTGACCGGCAATCCGGAAGAGAGCAGCAGCCTTGCCGCCTGTTTCAGTTTCAAGTCTTCAATGTATTGTTTCGGAGTAATACCGGTATAACGCTGAAAATTGCGGCGGAACTGATCGGGGGAGAGTTGGCAGTATTCGGCAAGTTCCTGAACGGTCCACCAGTGTTCCGGTCTCAATTTCAACTCTTCCAGCAGTTGACTCATCAGCGGAGAAGACCCCCTCCCCCGCTCCTGCTCCCGCATATTGTACAACTCCACCAGCAGAGACTGCAACGCAATATTGGCATTGATCTGGGCGGAATGACTCGGATCATGACTCAGCGAGATGATGGGCAGAAGTTTCCTCATCCGGCTGCCGTGGATCACTGCGCTTTTCAAGACCCCGGCATCACGCATACGGTCGGCGACAGGGCCGCAGAAACGGACGGCATCTTCGATGTATGCTTTGCCGTCCGCTCCGCCGTACCGGTGGAGGTCTCCGGGGGCGATCAGCACCCAATCCCCGGCTTCAAGGATGCGTTCTTCCTCACCGGGCAGCCAGATACGTCCGCCGCCGTCGATAAGATGGCTCAATGAATAAAATTCAAAATAGCGTTCATGACAGAGGGAAAACGAATTTTCGGGACTGCGGCAGTTTTCGGAACAGTTGATGATCCAGAAACCGTATTTTTTCTGCAATTCAGAAGGTGCGCTCACCAACCGGTGACACTCTTTCTGAAAAAGAATTTTTTTGTCATTCCCCATGCTGTTTTTATCCATTTTATTTTTTCATTCTTGCAGTACATTATGTAAAAGATAGCACAATTTGTGCTTTTCGCAACAAAAATTTGCAAAAGGGATTTGAAAATGAACAAAAAAATTCAAGTGGCGGTACTTGCCTGCGGCAACCGCTCAAAGCACGTTGTTGGTGCGCTGCTGCGCGACAGCAAGCGCAATGTAGAGATCGTTTCGGTGTATGACCCGGACCCCAATGCAGTAGAAGATGTGCTTTCCTTCTGGGATATGCCCAACGCCAGAAGCTGCGCCTCTTATCAGGAAGCGATCAACACCCCCGGCGTGGAATGGGTCATGGTCTTTTCCCCCAACGTCTATCACAAGGAACAGGTCGTTGCCGCCTTTGAAGCCGGTAAAAATGTATTTTCCGAAAAACCGCTTGCCACGACCATTGATGACTGCGTTGCCATCAATGAAGCCCACCGCAAAAGCGGCAAACTTTTCGCAACCGGTTTCGTACTGCGCTACGCCCCCATCTACCGCAAGGCGAAGGAGATCCTCAACTCCGGCATACTCGGCGACCTGATTTCCATGGAGGCAAACGAAAACATCACTCCCGAACACGGCTCTTACATCATGCGCAACTGGCGGCGCAAAACGGAACTTGCCGGTCCGCATATTCTGGAAAAATGCTGTCACGATCTGGATCTGATCGAATGGCTGACCGACTCTCTGCCCGCAAAGATCATGGCATTCGGCGGCAGGGATTTCTTCCTGCCGAAAAACGATGACCTTTTCCAATACATCACCCCGAAGATCCAGGGATGCTGGATCGACCCGCATGCGATCGCCTCCCCCTTCACCGGTGACGGTGATTTGATGGACAACCTTATCAGCATCGCTGAATTCCGCAATAAAGTGCGGGTCAGTTTCTCCTGCACCATGAGCAATATCATTCCGGAACGCCGCATGTATTTCAGCTGCTCCAAAGGTACGATGCGGCTCGATCTCTACTCCGCAACGCTGAGTTATGCCACGCTGGATGACGGGGTTGTTTACACGCTGGATTTCGGTACCGACGGTCACGGCGGCGGCGACGCCAGCATCATGAAGGAACTCTACGGCACCATGACCACCGGTTCTCTGCCCAAATGCAGCGGCACCGAAGGTCTGCGCAGTGCGGTTTACGCCATCGGCATCGATCAGGCCGCCGTTTCCGGCAGGATCGTTGACATGGAACCGGTCTGGCAGGAACTCGGTCAGTAAAAAAAACGCCCCGATACGGGCTGTCTCAAAAACAATATTTGCGGCAGCCCGTTTTTGTCTCCGGGCGCAGAAGATGAACGGAGACGATTGCCGACAGGGGCTATCTTTTAAAAATTATTCATTAAAAACTGTTTTTGACTTTTATTTTCCGGAAAACGGTTGTATATTATCTGTATTATGAAAAAACAGTTTTACATTTTTGCAATATTGACGGCATCTCTCCTGCTTGCGGGAGGATGCGGCAGAAAACACCCTGCGCCCCCGCTGGAGCGCAGCGAACTGGTGTTGCGCTTTTTCCGGAATATCCAGCAGAACCGTCCGCAAGTCGCAGTACAACAGGGCAGAAAACTGGAGATCCACCTCTACGACAAAAATCTTATCACCTCGCTGATCGCATTGCAGCAGAGCAACTCCTACCTCAGCGAAGCACAACAGGCATTGAACCGTCTGGATCATGCCGACGCCGAAAAAGCAATTCGCGCCGGATTGAAAAAATATCCGGATAACCGTACACTGCGGCAGGCGGAACAGAAGTTGAAGCAGCTCCGTCCGCTCTCACGGCTGTTCGCAGACATGGAAAATGCCAAGTCCGCCCCGGCAATGGCCGCCGCACTCACAGCGGCGACCGCCAGCCTCGGCTCCAACATAACCCCGGAAGCAGAAAACTATTTTGCCCGCTATCGGGCAAAGATCGCCCAACAGCAGACAAGAGAACAAAAGCAGCTCCAAGTGCCGTTGAACCTTCCGGATGATGTTTTCGAGGATCAATGAAAAAAATTCTCCATATCCCCGTACAACTCCTTTTTGCCGGAATACTTTTGGCGGGGAACGTTTCTGCCAGCGTAAAAATTGACGGACTGCCTATCGCGCAGCAGGTTTTCAACACAAAAGCGGAATTGAACGCCGCTGTTTACGAAGAACTCCTCTTCCGTTTTTTCACCGCAGCCGGAGTTCCGCCCAATGAAAAAGACACAGCCGCTTTTCTGGAAAAAATCAACGCCGTACTGCCATCCGGAATGAAAAAAACCTCTCAAGTCGAACTCCGTGCGGCGGCAAAACAGCGTTCCAATCAAATCAGCACAGCCGCACGGAAATTCTTTTCGGCACGCATCCCGGAACTGGAAATGGTCGAAGCCGGTGAAATAGAGAAACTTTATCAAAGCGAACGGAAACGCTTTACCAAACCGGGCAATCTTCAATGCGCTGCAATGGTGTTCAATGATCGAACCTCTGCCGAAAAAGCACGGGCTGAATTGCTTCAGGGAGGGAATTTTGACCGGATCCGTCAAAAGTATCAGGCGATGCCGCCCAAGGGGACCGGCAATGAGTTTCTGCCGCTTTTACGACAAACCCACCCCCGTTTATACCCCGCCATGGTCAGTGACATCCTGCAAGGCGAAAAGCACTTTTTTGTCGTTCAAATCAGGCAGTTCACCCCTGCCGCAGTCATCCCGCTTGCCGATGTTTCCGCCTGTCTGAAAGAGGAGATCATCGCAAAACGTACCGCCGAACTGCTGGCTCATCTGCTGAAAGCAGAGTTGCCCAAACATAAAATCGAAATCCCGGAAACGGTAAAAAGTAAGGTTGAATTATGAAATATCACAAATTGTTTTACGCATTGCTATGCGCTGCAACACTCTCCGTTCTTCTCTGCGGCTGCGGCGAAGAGAAAAAGAAAAAACTGCTGATGGTGACAGAAGCCACCTTCCCGCCGTATGAATACCGCGACGGAAAGGAGATCGTCGGCATCGATCCGGATATCGTCCGCGAACTGGCAAAGGCCGCCAACAGGGAACTGGTCATCGAAGATATGAGTTTTGACTCCATTATCGCCGCCGTCCAGTCCGGCAAGGCCGATATTGCCGCCAGCGGCATCACCGTAACGGAAGACCGTAAGAAAAAAATCAATTTCACCGTGCCGTACGTCACCGCCCAGCAGGTCATCATCGTTCAAAAGACAAGTACGATCCAGGGGGCGGAAGACCTGAAAGGCAAACGCATCGGCGTTCAGCACGGTACGACCGGTGACAGTTATGTGACCGAAAAACTCCAGCAGCCGGAACGTTACCAGAACGGCGCGCTGGCGATCCGCGCGCTGCTCACCGGCAAACTGGATGCCGTCGTTCTCGACAATGAACCCGCCCGCATCCATGCGGCAAAATCGCAAACCCTGAAAATTCTGCCCAAACCGCTGGTGCATGAAGAGTACGCCTTTGCCATATCCAAGCACAACAAAGAACTGCTGACGATCCTCAATCAGGAGTTGATGCGCATGAAGAACGACGGCAGACTTCAGGCGATCCTCGACAAACACATGAATAAATCCGGCAACACCGCAGAAAAGCCTTCCATCCCCGAAACACTCTGGGAAAAATGGGTCGACTCCGTCAAGTTGAATTTTATCGACGATGACCGTTATCTTTATCTTGCCGTCGGCTTTCTCGTCACGCTGGAAATCGCATTCTGTGCGGTTCTATTGGGTGTCCTCATCGGTTTTACCGTTGCAGTGATCCGCACAACTGCCGACCGGAACGGAAATCTGAAGATCCTCAACGCCCTCTGCAAACTCTATCTGACCGTCATTCGCGGAACTCCAGTAGTGGTGCAGCTGCTTTTGATCTACTTTGTTATTTTCGGCAGCATGGATGTCGATAAAGTTCTGGTGGCGATCATCGCATTCGGCATCAACTCCGGAGCATACGTTGCAGAGATCATCCGCGGCGGCATCGACTCCATCGACAATGGTCAGATGGAGGCGGCACGCAGTTTGGGTTTATCCTATCCGCAATCGATGATCCGCATTATTCTGCCGCAGGCGTTGAAGAATGTACTGCCCGCTCTGGGCAATGAATTTATCGTACTGCTCAAAGAGACAAGCGTCTCCGGCTATATCGCACTTCAGGATCTGACCAAGGGCGGCGACATCATCCGCAGTCAGACCTACGATGCTTTCCTGCCGCTGATCGCAGTCGCATTGATCTATCTTGCAGTGGTCATGCTTTTCAGCGCACTGCTCACCCGTTTGGAGAGGAGATTGAAAAACAATGAATAATCTTTTTGATATCCGTAATCTGGTCAAAGCCTTCCCCGCCGTCCGTGCGGTGGATGATGTTTCACTTACCGTCAACAAAGGCGAGACCGTCTTTATCGTAGGGCCCTCCGGTTCCGGGAAAAGCACCTTTCTGCGCTGTCTGAACTATCTGGAACAGCCGACCGCAGGTGAAATCTTTTTCAAAGGTCAGAAAATCATTCCTCACGGAAAAAAACTCAATCAGTACCGCCAGCAGGTGGGAATGGTTTTTCAGCACTTCAACTTGTTTCCGCACCTGACCATCCACAAAAACATCACGCTTTCTCCGGTTCTGACCGGCAGAGCCACACCGCAGGAGGCGGCGGCAAAAGCCGATGAACTGCTCGACCGTATCGGGCTGTACGACAAGCGCAACGCTTATCCGCAGCAGCTCTCCGGCGGTCAGAAACAGCGCATTGCCATTATCCGCGCGCTGGCGATGAATCCGGATGCCATCCTCTTCGATGAACCGACCTCCGCCCTCGACCCTGAAATGGTCGGAGAAGTCCTTACGTTGATGCGGGAACTTTCACAGGAGGGCATGACCATGCTGGTCGTCACGCACGAAATCGGTTTTGCAAAGGAAATCGCCGATCGGGTCCTCTTTTTCGATCAGGGAAAAATCGTGGAACAGGGTTCCGCTGAAGAGGTCATCGAACATTCAACAAACGAGCGTGTCCGCGGATTTTTTTCCAAAGTTTTGTAATTTTCTATTGCGAAAAAAGCAATTTGATGTTATAGTAAAACGTTGACAAAATCAACAGAAAGTGTAAAAAAATGAAAGCAACTGAAGATACCGTGGAAATGCCGGAATTGGAAAAAGCCGGTTTTCCCATCCATACCCCCGAATATTTTAATTTCGGATATGATGTAGTCGATAAATGGGCGGAAAAAGACCGCAATAAACTTGCCATGATCTGGACCAATCAGCAGGGCGAAGAGAAACGCTATACCTTCCACGATTTGCGCCGCCTCTCCAATCAGGCCGCCAATCTGCTGCTGAAATACGGCGTCACTCAGGGCAGCCGGGTCATGCTGATGCTGCCCCGCTTGCCGGAATGGTGGATCTTTGCCCTTGCATTGACCAAACTGGGGGCGATCTACTGTCCGTCACCGACGTTGCTCACCCCCGCCGACTTGCGCTACCGGCTCAACTTCGGCCGTTTCAGCGTAGCGATTACCGATACGGAAAATGCGGAAAAATTCGATGAAGTTTTTGAAGACTGTCCGCTGCTGCAGACCCGTGTTCTCGTTGACGGCAGCCGTCCCGAGTGGGTCAGTTATCCGGATGCTCTCCACAACTCTGTGGCGACCCTTTCGCCCCATGCGGTCAAGGCGGCATTTCCCATCCGCACCAAAGCGACAGAATCCATGCTGCAACTCTTCACCAGCGGAACGAGCAAGTATCCGAAACTGGTCACGCATACTCACGCTTACGCCCTTGCTCACCGCATCACCGGCGAACTGTGGCACGGCTTGACCCATAACGATCTGCACATTACCGTATCCGATACCGGATGGGGTAAAAATTTGTGGGGCAACTTCTTCGGACAATGGAGCGTGGGGGCCTGTGTCCTTATTTACGACATCCGGGGAAAATTCCATGCGGACGAACTTCTGCCGCTGCTGGAAAAATACGAAGTCACCAGTTTCTGCGCTCCGCCGACGATCTACCGTATGCTGACGCTGAACGACCTCTCCCGCTTTGACTTGCGCGCCCTGAAACACTGCACGACGGCGGGCGAACCGATCCAGACTGAAACCATCCGTCTCTGGAAGGAGGGTACAGGTCTGACCATCCGGGAAGCCTACGGACAGACAGAAACCGTCTGTATGATCGGCACATTCACCTGGGTCAAGCCGGTTCCGGGTTCCATGGGTCACGCCTCCCCCGGCTGGGATATTGAGATCCACGATGAAGAGGGCAATCCCCTGCCCGACGGCGAAGACGGGCGCATTGCCATAAATCTGAAAAACGGCCGTCCCGACGGACTTTTTGAAGGATATTTCAGCAATGAAGAAGAAAACAAAGCCTGTTTCCAGAATGGTTATTACTATACGGGCGACCGTGCCAGACGGGATAAGGACGGTTATTTCTGGTATATCGGACGCTCCGATGACATCATCAAGAGTTCCGGCTACCGCATCGGACCGTCTGAAGTGGAAGAAGTTCTGGTCAAACACCCCGCCGTTTTTGAAGCGGGGGTCGTCGGCGCACCTGATCCGCTCCGCGGGATGCGCATCAAAGCGTACATCGTGCTGAAACCGGGCTTTGAGCCGACTGAAACACTGGTCAAAGAACTGCAGAAGTTTGTCAAGAGCCAGACGGCTCCTTACAAATATCCCCGTGAGATCGAATTCATCAACCAGATGCCCAAGACCTTCTCCGGCAAGATCAAGCATGACGTACTCCGCGCCAGTGCCGAAAGCGGAATGCCTTTCGTATTAAAAGAGGAACATAAACATTGATTTTGAAGAGACGAAAAAAGGACAACCGCCGTCATCATCCCTCCACACTGGTGGAATCCGTCATGGTGATCTGTGTCCTTTTTTTGTTTTTTTTCGGACTGTTGCAGATCATGGAGTGGTTTTACGGCTTCATTTTCTGCCAATACTCCGCCTACTACGCCAGCAAAGGAATGGCTCTCGGCTATCAGGATTATGTCACCTTACGTGCCGCACGGGTGGCAGCGATCAGTATTTCGGGCCCGCCGCGCGGCAATGTTTCATCGGAACGGGTCACTGATTTTTACCGCGCAGAAGATTATATGGTGCAGGGCGATGCCTCCGGAGTCTGGTATCACTTTTGGGGAAACATCAACAACCGTACCGGCACTCAGTTGAAACTGACCCGGGTCCGTGATCGGGATGAAGAAAATCCGAAAACAATGACGGGACGGGTCTTTTTGCACAACACCCAACTGTTTGATGACGGCTTGAAATTTCTGCTCGGCATCGCCTCCGCTCCCGATCCCGGCGGAAGAGTAAGAACAGTTGATTACGCCCACTATCTGGAGAGGTGATCTATGCTGCAAAACCGCTCCGGACAATCCGGTCAAGTTCTGCTGATCGGCGTTGTAATGTGTATTATTCTTCTGGTCGCTGTTTTTATTCTGGCGGACGTCCATAACACCATCCGTGCCAAATTGAAACTGGAGACGGCTCAACAGGCTGCCGCCCTCGCCGCCGCAGAGTGGCAGCGGGAATCGTTGAATTTGATCGGAGAGATCAATCTAATCAAAGCAAGCGACGCACTGCTTTGCCCCCCCGAACAACTGGATTTCATGCAGCAGAGTTATGACCGTCTGACCGAAATGCAATCACGGGTCAGTTTTCTCGGTCCGCTGATCGGATTTGCCGCCGCCCAGCAGACAGCAAAAGCAAACGGCATCAACTCCCACACCGACTTGTCGCAGCTTTATCTGAACCAGCTTACAGAAGATAACGAATTTTATTTTCCCCCCGACAGCGACGGCTATATCAACAACTACAAATGGTTTCCGCCATACAAAAGTCTGGTGGAGACGATTTCACAGAATGGTATCGCCGTCCGCCCCAACGCCAGCAATGCTTTCGGTCTTACGGCCTATCCGTATTGTCTGAACAGTACAGCGTTCTACCGGGAGATCCTTTTTCACTACAACGACATCAGCAAAAAACCCTCTTATCAGATGAGTTGGAACGGTGCATTGGTCACCATGTGCAAGAAACCGGACTCCTACTACAACGCCGTCTGGTGGGATGTGCAGTTTCACTCAGCCGCCTTTCTCGGGCAGAGTGAAATTTATTCCCTCTACGTAAAAAGAGAAGATGAGATCGATCATAACAGCGAAGAAATTCAGGAACATCTGCAACATTCTCCCGTCGGAATGAACCTGTTGCCCTCGACAGAAGAAAGACCCGACCTGCGGAATGTGGAACTGAAATGGTTCTGCTACGATCTGCCCAACTGGGACGTTGCCGCTTATCGGGAGAAATACATGAAAGAAGAGGACTATCATCATCAGAACTGGTTCGGTACAGAATACGTTCTCCGCAGCAGTACCAAGGAGCAATTTCAATACGAAGGTCCTGTTGCCTATGCAGAAACGGGTCTCCGCCTATCCCATTTGAGTCACTATATTCGACCCAAATCTTATGGAGAAAAGCAAAAAGGAACCAACCTTTTCAAAACCAATACCCCGGTTGACTCCTCCACCGTCATCGGTTCGACACGGGTGGTCAATGCAACCAAAGAGATCGATTTGAGAGAGCGTCCCGGTGCCATTGCAAAGACGTTCGGCAAACTTCGTAATGAAAAGCCGCCCCATTCTGTCCGCATGGTTCTGCCGGTCTTTTACACGACGAGTATCGTGCCGACCCACCTCCCCCGTCCGTACGATTTCGGAGTTCTGCACGAACTTTCGGATTTGGAACGCTTTTTGATCTGGTTGTCCAAACAGGACAGTTTGAGCGGCACTCCTCCACCCAATACAGATTGGATGCTCAAAGCATTGCAGGTATTGTCAGACGGTCCCGGTTTCCGCTATTATTGCTGGAACCCGAATTTCAACGTCGATGAGTTCAATAATACCTGGCGGGACAAATGGCACGAATATTACGAATTGCGCAACTTCAGTCCCCAGAAATACGTCTACGATCAGGAACAGAACCCAACCGGTCCCGGATGGCTTCAGGAGCCGCGTTACTACGGCCCGATCCGCCAGAAAGAAATCAGACGCAAAGAAGTCCAAACGGCCCAATGCACTATCCACGAAGGGCGAACCGTCACGCTTGTCGGTATTGCAAGAAACAGTTTTTACGTTATTGATCACACCGGAAAGATCATTACCAATGAAGACCCCGACCCCATCCGTGAATACTACGGAAATACGTTTCAAGGCACTGAAGGCTCCAACGATTTCGGTGTGCCGAATCAATACAACGACAAACCGGGAGTATCCAGATTATGATTATCAACAAAAATACAGAAAAAGGGCAGGCCACTCTTGAACTGATGTTGATAATGCTGGCTTTGGCAGCCTGTATGGTGGGTATTTTGTATGTCGGTGCAGTCACGGTCAGCAACAACGACCGTCTGCTGGAATCCAAGTTTATCGCAGAGAAAAAATCACGACAGAACGACACCGTGGAAACCGAAAAACGCAGTGAATACGGTAATTGGCGCAACAGTGCCGCGCTCCGTGCCTATTTGCGGGAACTCTTCGACATAAAAAGTGATTTCAATTTGCCTTTCGGTCTCGATTATTCGCCGCGCGTCAGCGCAGAAAACACCTTGCAGGATATTCATACGAAAGTTACCGGTTCGGCAGACTCCCGCCTGCAAAATTTCTATTATTGGGAAGAGACCGGTCTTTATAACTCCCGCTTCTCCTCCTCTCTGCTTACCGTGACAGACAATGCTTTTAATGCGGATCAACTGGTCAGCGGCCATGCAACCCGCACGAGGGATGATAAAGACCTCGATGACCTCACAGATGCCCAAACCCGGAAAGCCGCAAAATCATGGTTCGGTATTACACTTGATAATAACGATATCCGCCATAATCCCTCAAACCATGTCTTTATGCCGTTGATAAAAGAAGATAAAAATATAATGGAATGATTTTTTATGAATATTGCAGTCATCTCAAGCGGAACGGAACTTCTGAAAGGTTCCACCGTCAATACGAATGTTGCTTTTCTCGGGAAAAAACTTCTGGAAAAAGGTCTGGTCATCTCCCGGATCTTTACCGTCGGAGACGACCCGAAAGAACTCTACTCCGCCATCGGAACAGCCCTTGAAACCGCAGATACTCTCATCATCACAGGCGGGCTCGGTCCCACCCGTGACGATCTCACCCTCGAAGCCGTCAGGTGCTTTTTTGCTCTGGAACTGGAACTGATCCCCGAACTGGAAGAAAAAGTGACTCAATACTGGCTGCGCCGTCATACCGGCCATGTCCCAAAACCCGTTATGCGTCAGGCATACTGTCCGCGCGGCGGAAAATGGTTCGACAACCCCAACGGTTCGGCATCCGGGATCGCCTTTGAAACGGAATTTGACAATAAGATCCGTCACATCTATCTTCTCCCCGGTCCTCCCCGGGAGTTTGAACCCATGGTGGAAACCTCGCTGCTGCCCGCCCTCTGCGCCGCCATTCCAGACGAATACACCGCAGGTTTCCTCGCCGCCGGAGAGGGCGAATTTCAAATCAATCAGAAAATGGAAGAACTTTTCAACGGTCAGGATATACGCCTTGCATACTGCGCCGGAGCAGAAGGAACACGGGTATTTCTCACCGCAAACGACAAAAACACCCTCGCCGATGCCGTTGCCGCCGCCAGAACGTGTATCGGTCCTCACGCTTTGCCCGAAGGCGGACTGGAACTGGTGCCGCACCTCGCCGCCGTACTGGAAGCCAAACATTACAAAATCGTTACCGCAGAATCATGCACCGGCGGCGGCATCGGGGCGGTATTGACCGACTTTGCGGGTATCTCTTCGGTTTTCAAGGGCGGTGCGATCGTTTACAGCAATGAACTCAAACACGCCATGCTCGGCGTTTCAGAAGAGACCCTTTCCGCCCACGGTGCCGTCAGCGGAGAAACGGCGTTTGAAATGGCTCTCGGAGCCTGTAAAAACCTTCAAGCCGACTGTTCCATCGCCGTCACCGGCATCGCCGGCCCCGGCGGCGGAACGCCCGAAAAACCCGTCGGAACCGTCTGGATCGCCGCCCGTACTCCGGAAAAAAACCGGGAGAAAGAGTTTCACTTCTACGGCGACCGTCGCACGGTACGGGAACGGACACGTGCCAACGCCCTCCTGCTGCTCCTTGAACTTCTGGAGGAACGATGATCGCTAAAGTCATCATCGACCTTGCGCTTGATAAGGAGTTCGATTACCTGATCCCGGCTGAACTTGAAAAAGAGGTCAAAGTCGGTACGATGGTCACGGTGCCTTTCGGCAAATCGTTCCGGGAGGGGTATGTACTCAATCTCGCGGAAACAGCCTCCTTTACCGGCAAAATAAAACCGCTCTCCGGCATCTGCCATACCCGGGCGCATATTCCCGAAAACCTTATCACGCTGGGAAAGTGGATGGCGGAATACTACTGCGCCACGCAGGAGCAGTCCATCCGTACTCTGCTCCCCGCCGCCGTCCGTTCCGGCCGGGTCAAACCCAAGACCCGCAAAGTCTATTTCCCGGCGGACACCGAGGCGGCACAAGCCTATGTGGAGTGCAACAGCCCCAAGGCATCGGCGGCGTTGCGGGTCGATCTGGTGAAACTGCTGCTGAAAGAGGGCAAACTCTCCGCCGCCGAACTCAAAGAAAAACTCCCCGCTTTTTCCCAATCGGGGCTGAACACCCTCATCCGCAATAAAATCATTTCCACTGCCGACGAAGTGGTGCGGCGCGACGTTTTCGGCGACAGCAAAGTTCTGCCGACCAAGCCGATGCCGCCGACAAGCGACCAGAAAAAAGCCCTCGATACCATCGCGGACATGCTCCACGGCAAAACCTCCAGCCATGTTCTTCTTCTGCAAGGAGTTACCAACTCCGGCAAAACCGAAGTATACCTTCAGGCGATCGCCAAAGCGTTGGAACTGGGAAAATCCTCGATCGTCCTTGTTCCGGAAATCTCCCTGACACCGCAGACGGTGCGCCGTTTCCGGGCAAGGTTCGGAGACGATTTAAGCGTACTTCACAGCCGCCTCACCGACGGCGAACGTTTCGATGAGTGGAACCGCATCAACAACGGTGAAGTCAAAATCGCCGTCGGCGCACGTTCCGCCCTTTTCGCCCCGTTCCGTGATCTCGGGCTTATCATCGTCGATGAGGAACACGAGTCCAGTTACAAACAGTCCGAAGCCCCCCGTTATAATGCCCGCGATGTGGCGGTCATGCGGGGAAAACTGGAAAATGCCAATGTTATTCTGGGAACTGCCACCCCCTGTGCGGAGTCACTGCAAAATGCGATTTCCGGAAAATTTCTCCATGTCCGCATGAAAGATCAGGTCGATCATAAACTCCCGCCCCATATCCACATCTACGACAAACGCATGGATGCCCCGCCCGAACCGGGCAAAAACAACCTCTTTTCCCCCATGCTGGTCAATGCGGTTCTGGACCGTATGCGGCGCGGCGAACAAAGTATCCTCTTTCTCAACCGCCGCGGTTACGCCCGCTCCATGCAGTGCGAACAGTGCGGAGAGATCGTCTACTGTCCCGACTGTTCCATTCCCTACACCTACTCCAAACAGCAGGAGATCCTGACCTGTCATTTGTGCGGCAGTATCATACAGGCTCCAACCGTCTGCCCCGCCTGCGGTTCGGATAAAGTGCGTTACAGCGGAGCCGGAACAGAGAAAATCGAAGCCATGGCAAATGCCGTTTTTTATCCGGCAAGAGTCGGCAGAATGGACTCCGACACCATGCGCTGTGCCGAAGATTATGAAGCCGTACTGGATAAGTTCCGCAGAGGCGAACTGGATATCCTCATCGGGACCCAGATGATCGCCAAAGGTCTGCACTTCCCCAACGTGACTCTGGTCGGCATCATCAATGCCGATCAGGGACTTGCCATGCAGGACTTCCGGGCGGCAGAACGGACATTTCAGTTGATCACCCAGGTCATCGGCAGAGCCGGACGCGGTGACATCCGCGGCGAAGTCATTCTGCAAACCCGTCTGCCCGAAAACGATACGCTTCTCTTTGCCGCCAATCAGGATGTGGACGGATTTGCGGAGTCCGAACTTGCCATGCGCAAACTTTTCAAATATCCGCCCTTCACCCATTTGATCGTTCTGCATTTCAGGGGCGAAGACGAACTCACCGTTCAGCAGTACGCACAGGAAATTGCCGACCGGCTGAAACCTTATCTGCACGAAGAGATCAAAATGACCGGCCCCTCCCCCGCTCCGATCAGCCGCATCAAGGCGAAATACCGCTATATGCTGGTCATTCAGGGAAATAAATTGAAAGTCATGCGTCAGGCGATCCGTATTCTGACACTGCACCGCACGCCTCCTGCCGGAGTGGAACTCTACGCCGATGTGGATGCACAGGCATTGCTGTAAAGTAAATCGGCATACCGGGCAAAAAAACAACTTTTTCCACTGTTTTTGAAAAAATATAAGATATCTGCGAAAAAGAACTGGAAAAAGTCACAAAACGGCGTTATCTTAATAAACTTACACTGTTTATTATGAAGGATTTTTATGAAGAAGGGCTTTGAAGAGAGATTACTGGAACTCTCCGGCGTTGAGGAGTTGAAGGCAGGAAAACAACTGCTGAAACTCAAACTTCTGCTGGGCGCATGGCGGGATCGGCAGGGACGGCTCTGCGGCTGTTTCAAGCAGGAAGCAGGGGAGATCTGCTGTACCGTTGTCACCGGAGAAAATCCGGTCAGTCAGTGCAGTTGCGCCTCCGATACCGGGCGGCTCTGCTCCCACGCAGTGGCTCTGATTTTCTATGCGGGTCAGTACAACCCCATTTTCCTGCAAAAAGGCAAAGAAGAGGCGGCAAAATATTACGGCGGTCTGAAACAGCAATCTCTTCAGCAGCTTGCCGCACGCAGTCAGAAACCATCTGCACGGGTCTTTATAGAGGCACATTCCGCCTTTCCTCACGTTCCGAGCAAATGGGAAAATGCGTCGCTCGCCGTGCGGCTCCGTACTGCCGCCAAAGAGTATCTCGGCAATCTGAACAATCTGCGGCAGCTCTACTTCGACAAATCGCTGACTGTCGTACTCAAATACGAACACTTCAGTTTGCAGGATCAGCAGATCATCCGTTTTCTTGCCACACAAGGGGAAGCGGAAAATTCCCAAATCCTGCTCAACGCGGAAAGCACCGCAGAATTTTTTCACTGTCTCATCGGTTTTCCCCGCTTTATCCGTGAAGGCCGTCAACTGAAAATCAATGACGGCAACGCAGAACCGGTACTGATCCGCAACGGCAACCGCCTGACTCCGGGCATCTGTTACGACAATGCGATCCTCTCCACCGGCGGAGCAAAGGTCATCACCGGGCGCGCCGGGTGCTGGATCGGCCGCGAAGGGGAATATTTCTTCATCCCCGCAACCAATGAGATCAGTTACCTGAGAAACTTCTTCCGCGCCAAAGAACAGACTCCCCCCGCCGGGATGAGCATGGAGGATTTTCTGCGGGATTTCCCGCTGCGCATCGTCGATGCCAAAAACGCTGATCCCGAAACCCGTCAGGGCAGTATACTGCTGGACGGCGACTTTGCCGATGCCGATGAATTCCGCCTGAAAGTCCGTTATCTCTACGATGCCGCCGGTTCTCTCGGAGCATACCCGCCCGAATCCGGCCGTCTGGTACGCGAAAAAGACCATTTCTGGCGGCGGGATGAAGAGACGGAACGCGCCTTTGAAAACAATCTGCGGCTGTTCGGTTTTGTCGATGAAGACGGCACATACGTTCTGAAATCCGCCGACAGGATCGGTACGTTCCTGAACCGTGCATTGCCCGAATTTATGGCGGCGATCCCCCGCTTCTCCCTTGCGGGGAAACTGGCGGCTCTGCTCCGCGGGGTGGACGGTCTGCCGGAACTGAAACTGAAATGTTCGCTGCTTGCAGTCAAACCCAAAAGTTTTGTTGTCCGCTACGAACTGACCGGAGCGGGCGTAAATGCTCCGTGGAAAAGTTGTTCTGATGTCGTCCGTTCCGGCAGCAGTTTTCTCTATCTTCCCGGCGGCGGCATGATCCATATCAGCCCCGCACTGAAACGCTTTTTCCCGGCAGCGGCCCCGGTCCTGCGCAATCTGGATATGGACGGATGCACCTTTGAAGTGCCGTTCCACCAGTGCGCTTACTATGTCTATCTTGTCCGCGATATTCCGGGAGCATTGATCCCCGAAATCGCCGCCGGACCCGAAAACACCTATTCCGCCGGAGACGGCCCCGACTTCAAATTTCAGGGAGAACTGCGTTCTTATCAGAAAGAGGGCGTCCGTTTCTTTCAGCGCATGACCGACCGCGATTTGAACGTGATCCTCGCCGACGAAATGGGGCTGGGAAAAACCATTCAAACTCTGGCTTTTCTGGCGACCCGTCAGAAGAGGGATATGCCCCCCGCACTCATCATCTGCCCTGCATCGCTGGTCACGAACTGGGAACGCGAAGCGCATAAATTCGTACCGGATTTCCGGGTCGCCGCCCCCCGCGGCGGAGAACGTGCCGAATTGTGGCGCACCCTGAAACAGTACGATCTGGTCATTCTCTCCTATGCCGCCGCCCGTTTCTCGGCAGATAAACTCAAACACGTCAGTTTCAGTTACCTGGTCCTTGACGAAGCACAGCATATCAAGAACCCCGGTTCATGCAATGCGAAAAATTCCAAGAGTATTGAAGCACAGCACAGGATCGTCCTCTCCGGCACGCCGCTGGAAAATTCACAGGAAGATTTGTGGAGCATCATGGATTTTCTGCATCCGGGTATTCTCGGAACTCTCCCCGCTTTCCGCAAACGTTATGCGCAGATCAATGAGGACGAAAATCTCCGCAGTGAACTCGCCGCACAGGTCGGGCCGTTCATCAAACGCCGTACCAAAGCACAGGTCGCCGCCGATCTGCCGCCGAAATCCGAACATATCCTCTACTGCGATATGCTGCCGGAACAGCGGAAACTGTACGAAAAAATCCGCCTCGAAGGTCAGTTGCAGCTCGCCCGGCTCGACGACCGGGACGTTCACGCAAACGCCGCCGTGTTCACTACGCTTCTGCGGTTGCGGCAAATCTGCTGTCACCCCGAACTGCTGCCGGATGAACAGGGCAAAGGTATTCCCTCCGCCAAAACCGAACTGCTCTTTGAACTGCTTCAGGAAAATATCGACAGTCAGCATAAAATGCTCCTCTTCAGTCAGTTCACGACACTGCTCGGACTCATCACCGCTGAATTGGATAAGGACGGCATCCCCTTCGAGTATCTGGACGGCTCCACCCGCAACCGTCAGCAGCGGGTGGATAACTTCAACAACTCCCCGGATATTCCGCTCTTTCTGCTGAGTTTGAAGGCAGGCGGTACCGGTTTGAACCTCACCAGTGCCGATACGGTCATCATCTATGATCCGTGGTGGAACCCGGCGGCGGAACTTCAGGCCGCCGACCGTACCCACCGCATCGGTCAGGAACATCCGGTCTCGGCGATCAAACTGGTCATGCGCGACTCCATCGAAGAAAAGATCCTTCAACTGCAAGCCAGGAAGCAGGAACTTTTCAATGCGGTGGTCGATTCCGGAGAGTCTTCCAAGTTGAGTATTGACGATTTGCGTTTCTTGTTGCAATAATTTTCACAACTCCACTTGTAATTTGACAAAAATGCTATATGTTACAATGTAACACGATGGGAAGTGATGATAATGCACTCTTTTTTTATAGACGATATTGCCCCGGCGGGTGAAACTCTTACGCTGGCAAAGCGTGAGAGCGATCACCTTTTTAAAACATTGCGCGCCCGCAAAGATGACCTTGTGGAACTTCTTGACGGCCGCGGTTCCCGTGCCGAAGCCGTTGTCTGTGCCGACCGCTCACTGCGCATTTGTTCCGTGGAACATACGCCCGAACCGGCAGGAAAACTGCGCCTCTACTGCGCACCGCCCCGCAAAGCAAAATTCGATGTTCTCCTGAAACAGGCCGCTGAACTGGGCGTCTGGGAGATCCAGCTGGTGAAGTTTGAACGCAACGTTTCACAGCCCGAAGGTTCCGACCGCTGGCAAATCCTTCTTCAGGAGGGGTGCAAACAATCCAAGAACCCTTATCTGCCGCAGGTGCATCCGCCGGTGGAAGCGGCAGAGATGCTCCGCATGATCGGGGAACGGCGGGAAAGTGCGTGGTTCGGCGCGATCCGCACCGCCAGCAACGCCCCGGAACATGTTTCCGATTACGCCTGGATCGTCGGGCCGGAGGGGGGCTTCACCCCCGCCGAAGAAGAAGAGATGCTGAAAAACGGCGTAAAACCCTTAAATCTCGGCCCTTATGTACTCCGCCTCGAAACGGCGGCAGTCTGCGGTCTTGCCGTTTTGCGCCAGATGATGACCGGAGCAGAAATATGAAAATACTTCTGTTTATTTTTATTCTTGTTTTCGCCGTCGGGTGCAAGCGTGCCGATGTGGAAAAACACCCGCTTATGAAACGTGCCGAAGAGTGCCGCGAAGAAGGCGATTTTCAAGCCGCCGCCAACGGCTACAAACGGCTGCTGGAAAAGTATCCTGACAATCCGCTGCTCCATTTGAAACTCGCCACGCTCTGCGATGAGTCGCTGGAACGCCCCGACGGTGCGATTTTCCACTACGAAGAATATCTTGCGCTGACCCCCGCCGATGCACCTGACCGTCAGGAGATCATCGCTTACCGCGATGCCGCAAAAAAACGCCTTATCGCCTCGATTTCACCCAAAAATCCGGAACTGGATGCGCTGAAAAAAGAAAATCAGGCTCTCCGCAACCGGATCGAAGAGTTGAAAAAATATCTTTTTGCCATGCAGCAGCGGCGGCCATCGAACCAGCCTCCGCCGGAACGGTTCTCTGCGCCCTCCCCGGCAAAGGTTTCAGTGGAAGAAACATCCGGAGATGATTTCGACATTTACATTGTCAAAGCCGGAGACACTCCGGGCAGGATCGCCCGTCAATATTACGGAGCAGCATCCAAATATTATCTTATCATGCAAGCCAACGACCTGACCGGTTCCCGCTCTTTGCGCATCGGTCAGAAATTAAAAATCCCGAAGGTGACAAAATGAAATATTTTACACTCCTTGCCCTGCCGCTTCTGCTGACAGGCTGTTTTGCAAACTACCGCCAGTCGGTGGAACTTGATCTGCTGCCGGAAGACTCCGCAGCACAGCTCTCCGCAATGCCCACCGCCCGCATCGGCGTGATCCGCAACAATTCAGGGGCGGGGCTGCCGATCGTGATCCGCCTCAAAGACGGTCTGGTGGAGACCGATGAGTACGCCCGCTGGCTGATGAGCCCGGACCAAATGCTGGAACGGGAACTTCACCGCACACTGAATACGACCGATTTCACCTCCGTCCGTCTCACAGGCAATGTACTGACCTGTGAATTTGACCGTTCTTCCCAACAGGCGGTATTGGAAGTTTCGTTTGAAGCACGCAAGGGCAAGCATTTCAAACGGTTGAAAAAACGCTTTACCGCCCCGGTCAAACTGAAAGACAACAGCGATGCCCGTGAACAGGCAAGTGCCATGGCAAAAGCAATGAGTATCTGCTATCGTCAGGCATGCCTCGCCGCAGCAGACCTTATCAACGAAGTCAATAAACAGAATAATTCACATACAACAAAAGGAGAATGAAAAATGGAACACTTGAACATCCCCCCCGAAAATCACGTCAAAGTCCTCGGTGGTCAGGGTTGGGTCGGCCTTATCGACCACCTCGGCACTGAAACGACGATCGTCAACGCCGCCCGCGTCTCTTTCGGCAAACTCAAAACCGAAATGGATGAACGCGATAAAGGTCTGCTCACCTACCTGATCGACAACCGTCACACCAGTCCGCTGGAACACATGGTTTTCACGTTCAGCGTCCACTGCCCGCTTTTCATCCGTGGTCAGTGGCACCGTCACCGCACCTGGAGTTACAACGAAATCAGCCGCCGTTATACCGAAATCGATATGGAGTTCTACACCCCGGTCAAACTGCGCAAACAGGCTGAATCCAACCGTCAGGCATCTTTCCTTGACGAAAACTTTGATGATGACGCCCTGCGGGAAGAGATCCGTCAGCAGAACCTCAAATCTCTGGAACTCTACAACCACCTGCTGGATAAAGGCGTTTGCCGCGAACAGGCCCGCGGCGTTCTTCCCCAGAATATGATGGTCACGTTCTGGGGAACGGTGGATCTGAGCAATCTGCTCCACTTCCTCGAACTGCGTGACAGCGATCACGCCCAGTCCGAAATCAAAGAGTATGCCGTTGCCATCAAGAAACTGATCAAACCGCTCATCCCCAACGTAGCCGCTTACTTCGCCGCCAAGGGACAGGAGTGGTAAAAAATGATAACGATCGCCCTCACCATGGGGGACCCCGCCGGGATCGGTCCGGAACTTGCTGTCCGTGCCGCCGCCGAAAAACGGTGGCAGGGCAAGATCCGTTTCGTCCTCTATGGTGAACGTTCCATTCTGCAAGCCGCTGCCGACCGCTGGACAAACGGTCAACTGCCCGAAGTGGTTTCCGCCGGAGTTCTGCCCTTTGCGGAACTCGTTCCCGGCAGAGCCGATGCCCGCTGCGGCAAACTGGCTTATGATGCGCTCACGCTGGCGGCAAAAGATGTTCTCAACGGAAAAGCCGATGCCATTGTGACCGCTCCGATGAACAAATACTCCGTCAACCTTGCGGGCATTCCTTTCACGGGGCATACGGAACGTCTGGCGGAACTTTGCCAAACGCCCGACTATGTGATGATGCAAAGTTCGGGCAAACTGCGCATGGTTTTTGTCACCTGCCATATCCCGCTTGCGGAAGTCCCGAAGCGGGCAACGCAAGCAGAAATCGTCCGGGTCACAAGACTGCTTTACCGTGCCGTTCAGCAGGAGGGCATCCCCTCCCCCCGTCTGGCAATGGCGGCGATCAATCCCCACGCCGGAGAAAACGGCTGTATGGGGCTGGAAGATGAAACCAACACAAAACCCGCACTGGCACAACTCCGTGCGGAAGGAATGGATATCGAAGGGCCCTTCCCGCCCGACACGCTCTTTGTGAAGTCCGCCCGGGAACGGTTCGACGGGTTGATTACGATGTATCACGATCAGGGGCATATCCCCTTCAAGATGCTGGCATTTGACAGTGGCGTAAATTCCACGCTGGGTCTGCCCATCATCCGCACCAGTCCCGACCACGGAACGGCGTTTGATATTGCATGGAAAGGATGTGCCGATACCGGCAGTCTCTATGCCGCTGTGGAACTGGCGTACAAGAGGGCGTGCAGATGACAGAGTACCGTTTTCTGCGCCATGCCTCCTGCGGGGAACTGCGGGATCTTCTTGCGCTCTACCGTGAGGCGCAATGGGTGACACAGGATGAGTGCGGAGCCTTTCTGCCCGAAGTTCTTTCCGGTTCATTTCTCTTTCTTGCCGCCTTTGACAGCGGCAGAATAATCGGCATGGCGCGCGCCCTCTCCGACGGCGTTTCCGACGCCTACATTCAGGATGTCGCCGTTGCCCGCAGTCATCGCAAACAGGGCATCGGCAGGGAACTGGTCTTCCGCCTGAAAGCCGAACTGGAAAAGTGCGGCGTGGAGTGGATCGGTCTTGTCGGCGCACCGGGCACAGAAAAATTCTATCAGCAGTTGGGGTTGAAAAATCCCCCGGATTACACCTTTTACCAATTATGAGGACTCTATGGAACTGAATGAAAAAATGACATGGGACTTGAGTGCCATGTATAAAGACTTGACCGCGTGGGAGGCGGATTTCAACAAAATCCGACCTGCGGCTGAAAAATTTCTCTCTTACAAAGGCCGCCTTGCCGAATCTCCGGCGGTTCTGCGCGAAGCGATCGAAGTCTCGGATGAATTCGACCGTCTTGCCTCCAAAGTTTACGTCTACTGTCATCTGAAATCCGATGAAAACACCGCCGACAACAAAAACCGCGCCCGTCAGGAAAAAGTGGAGGCTCTGCTCGCCTCTCTGGCGGAAACGGATGCGTGGTTCGACCCTGAAATCATGTCCATTCCCGATGAGGTGATGGAAAAATTCCTCGCCTCGCCGGAACTGGCATTTTACAAACGCAGTCTTCTGGAACTGCTCCGGGAGAAGCCCCACACCCTCACCGAACCGGAAGAACGGCTTCTCGGTACACTCGGCGACGTTCTCGGCTCTTCCGACAAAGCCTTTGAGATGCTCAACGATGCCGATATGGACTTCGGTTCGATCAAAGGAGAAAGCGGCAAAAGCGAAAAACTGACCCACGGCAGTTACCGCAAGTTTCTGGAAAGTCCCGACCGGGAAGTTCGCAAACGGGCTTTCAAAAAGATGTTTTCCAGTTACCGCAAATTGCGCAACACCTTTTCCGCCACGCTGGACGGCACGGTAAAACGGCATGTGGTCTCTTCAAGGATCCGCCACTACGGTTCGGCATTGGAGGCGGCACTTTCATCGGATAATGTTCCGGCGGAAGTCTACCGCAATCTGATTGCAACGGTCCACAACAATCTGGATGCGTTTTACGATTATATGAAGTTGCGCAAAGAGGTGATGAAACTTGACAGACTGGATATGTTTGACATGTACAATCCGCTGTTGCCCAACTGCCGTAAAGAGTACAGTTTTGCCGAAGCGGTGGAACTGGTCAAAGCGGCTCTGAAACCATTGGGCGATGATTACGCAAAAAATCTGGAACTGGCATTCAAGCAACGCTGGGTGGATGTTCCCGAACGGAAAGGGAAACGTTCCGGTGCGTATTCCAGCGGCTGTTACGACAGTTATCCCTATCTTTTGCTGAACTACAACAATACGCTCAATGATGTCTTTACGCTGGCGCACGAACTGGGCCACTCGATGCACAGTTTCTACTCCAACAAGACGCAGGAGTACCATTATGCCGATTACAGCATTTTCGTTGCGGAAGTGGCCAGCACGACCAACGAACTGCTGCTTTTCAACCATCTGCTGGAAACGACAACGGACAAAGATTTCCGTGCATTTCTGCTGGGGCATCTGCTCGATGAGATCCGCGGAACCATCTACCGTCAGACCATGTTTGCGGAATTTGAACTGCTCATGCACGAACTGTCCGAAGCCGGTGAACCGCTTTCGGCGGATCTGCTCTGCGAAAAATATGAAGAACTCAACGCGCTCTACTACGGACCGCATGTCAAACCGGACAAACTGATTTCCATGGAGTGGGCGCGGATACCGCACTTCTATTACAATTTCTACGTTTACAAGTACGCAACCGGAATGTCGGCGGCGATCCAGCTGGCGGAAAATCTCCGTTCCGGAGATCCGGAAAAGCGTGAGGCATACTTCGGCTTCCTCAAAGCGGGCGACAGCAAAGATGTTCTGGACATCATGAAAGATGCGGGAGTGGATCTCTCCACCCCCGCCCCGATCGAAGCCGCCCTGAAATTCTTCGGCAAAATCGTAAAAGAACTGCGGCAGGAATTAAAAAAATAAGGCAGCATTTTGTGGTTGAAGGTTCTGCGGG
>JAFTUS010000054.1 GCA_017466125.1 Lentisphaeria bacterium
ACCAGTCCGGCATTTATCAAGCGGCACGGCAACGGAGCGACTTTGTGCATCCCGACTGCGTTTTGCAGTTATACCGGCGAGGCGTTGGACAAGAAAACGCCGCTCTTGCGTTCGATCCAGGCTCTTTCTGCGGCAACCAAACGGTTGATGAAATGCTTTGATCTGCCGGATGAAAAAGTTTCAGTAACTTTAGGCGCGGAGCAGGAGTATTTCCTTATTGATAAACATTTTTATTTGCAGCGGCCCGATCTTTTGCAAACCGGCAGAACACTTTTCGGTGCGCCGCCCGCCAAGCACCAGCAGCTGGAAGATCACTATTTCGGCTCAATAAAAATGCGGATCCTTAATTTTATGACCGAAGTTGAACAGGAGTTGTGGAAACTGGGGATCCCCGCCAAAACCCGCCATAACGAAGTGGCTCCGGCACAATTTGAGCTGGCTCCGGTATTTGAGGAGTTGAACCTTGCCTGCGACCACAATATGCTGGTTATGGAAATATTGCGTCAGACCGCCGAAAGACACGGTTTGGTCTGTTTGCTCCATGAAAAACCCTTTGCCGGGGTCAACGGTTCCGGCAAGCACAATAACTGGAGCATCAATTACGGTAAACGCAATTTGCTCAATCCGGGAAATGATCCACACGAAAATGCGGTATTCCTGACTGTATTATGTGCGATCATCGAAGCTGTCGATATACATGCCGATTTGCTGCGGGCAGCAGTGACCGGGGCGGGCAATGATCACCGGCTGGGAGCAAATGAAGCACCTCCGGCGGTTATTTCCATCTATCTCGGGGATCAGCTTGCCGATGTCATCCGGCAGCTTGAACTGGGCGAAGCCAAATCCAGCAAACACGCTCACCCCCTGAAAATCGGGGTGGATACCCTGCCGGTTTTGCCGCAAGATGCCACTGACCGCAACCGTACCAGTCCATTTGCATTTACCGGCAACAAATTTGAATTCCGAGCCCCCGGTTCAAGCCAATCCTGTTCCGGAGCCAATATTACGCTGAATACGATCGTTGCCGAAGCATTTGACAGGATGGCAGAAAAAATTGAAGCATTCCCCCGGAAAGATTTTCTGGGTTCTCTGCAATGCCATTTGCAGAATGTTGTTACATCGCATAAAAGAATTATATTTAATGGAGATGGTTACAGTGATAAATGGCTTGAAGAAGCTGCCCGACGGGGACTGCCTAATGCCCGCAGCACAATGGAAGCCCTGCGGTGCCTGACCGATAAATCCAATGTGGCGATGTTTGAAAAATACCATGTTTTCAATTCCCGTGAACTGGAATCCCGTTTTGAAATATTTCTGGAAGATTATCACCGGAAGATCAAAATTGAGGGCGAAGTTGCCTTGGAAATTGCCAATACCATGATACTGCCAATTGCGAGCAATGAATACTCTCAAATCGTTCGCTCTGTCAATGATGCAAAAAAGGCCGGAGTGAAAAACGGTTCTTCAGTACAAGCTGAACGGGCATCTTTGCTTGGCAAGGAAATAGAATATTGCTATTCATGTATTAAAAATTTACAAACAGCTCTGGGAGGGAAACACGAAGACATCTTGAGTGCGATGAAAGAGTTGCGTCACTCTGTTGATAAATTGGAGAAAATTTTGCCCGATGAACTTTGGCCATTGCCCAAATACCGGGAAATGCTCTTTATTTATTGAAAGATATGCCGGAGGTCCGTTATGTCAGAAAATATCAAACACGAGTGTGCAGTGGCATTTCTGCGCCTGCGTAAAAGCAGAGAATATTTTGCAAGCAAGTATTCCACATCCGATTACGCATTGGAGAAAATGACCATTCTGCTGGAAAAACAGCATAACCGCGGACAGGATGGTGCGGGTATCGCCGCACTCCACCTTGCCCCGGAGCCGGGGACTGCTGCATACAATATAGAAAAATCGGCAGCCGGAAATCCCTTGAACGATCTGCTGAAAAAAGTGAGTTTTCATAAAGCAGAATTTCAGGGAGAACTGCTGCTGGGGCATTTGCGTTATGCCACCTTCGGCAGAAACGATATACATTGCTGCTACCCTTTTGTGCACGAAAACAGCTGTCTGGAGCGGGTGCTGCTGCTTGCCGGAAACTTCAATTTGACTGATAACCGGAAATTGCTGGAAAATCTTGTCAATTCCGGTCATCACCCCGCCTGCAGTTCCGATGGCTATTTATTGCTGCAAACCATTGCCCATTATCTGGAAAAAGAGGTCAATATCCACGGTGACTCCCCGGATTATGCAAAAATACTCCGCAAGGCTCTGGATGAGCTGGATGGAGCTTTTACTTTATGCGGCATCACCGGCAATGGAGACGCTTTTGCCATCCGCGACCCCCACGGCATCCGTCCAGGATATTATTATATGGATGAAGAGGTGATCGCCGTGGCGTCGGAACGGTCAGCCATTCAGGCGGCATTCAACTGTTCCAGTGCCGAAGTGCATGAGCTGCCGCCGGGCAAGGCGTT
This sequence comes from Lentisphaeria bacterium, assembly GCA_017466125.1. Lineage (GTDB taxonomy): Bacteria > Verrucomicrobiota > Lentisphaeria > Victivallales > Victivallaceae > Victivallis. The sequence continues at coordinate 2,478 of JAFTUS010000054.1, forward strand.
GATCATCAGCAAAAGCGGAAATGTGGAGTTTGCCGATTGTCTGACGCCCCGGGAACGGCGCAGTTGTGTTTTTGAACGGATCTATTTTTCCAGAGCCAATGATTGCGATATCCACCGGGAACGGCGCAAGCTGGGAGCCGCGTTGGTTCCGGCGGTGCTTGAAGCGGTGAAAAACGATTTCCGCAACACCTTTTTCAGCTACATACCCAATTCGGCACAGGTGGCTTTTCATGGCTTGTTAAGCGAGTTATGCTGCATTGCCGCAAAGCAAAATCAAACATTGCGTTTCGGGCAAATTGCCGTCA
>JAFTUS010000055.1 GCA_017466125.1 Lentisphaeria bacterium
CGGGCGTCCACAGCATCCCGAACACCTCGTACCCGCCACCGGGTGCTACCCGGACGCAGGGGGTGCAGGGGGGCGGCGGACACGCCCCCCTGCAAAAAAAGCCAAACACCTTATGTAAAGCAACTTAAAATGTCATTATTTTTTTCAGGGGCCAGTCGGTCAGGAAGGAGGCTCCGTAACTTAATGTGAGGTGAAAGAGACTGGTGTTCCACTTCCAATCTGCGCCCCAGCTTTCAAAGGTGCGTGTTGCTCCTTCTTTGAGCATATTCATCCATGCGCCGTCATCGGTGAGCAGTTCAAACGCGAGTTCTTGTTCTCCGTCGCGCAGCAGGGATGTTAATAATGGAAATCCCTCAAAGAGAACGCTTTTGCTCATTCGTGCTTCGCGGACGCGCGGCAGCAGTTCCCGCTTGAAACTTTCCACATCCGGAACCAGTCCGTAGAACCATGCAAAAATATTTCCCGGCATACTGATATGGTCGGAGTCCACGCTGTCGCGGAACATTTTCTTTTCCGGCAGATAGAATGCTTTGAGAAAGGCTGCCGTAAGTTTTTCGGCATCGGCATACCGGGGAAGTCCGAGACGTGCCGCCATTTTATTCATGCACTTGACAGCACCGATGTAGTAGGCATTGATGACATTGTGCATAACGGTACAGATTTTTCCCTCGGTAATGTCCGCATCGTAACCGTCCCGGAGGGGGGCGGGCCACTCTACGACGCACCACTTGTCGAGATTGCAGAGAAGTCCGTTCTCCTGTGCGTATTCCTCCCGGTAGAAGTCCATGATATCGGCGAACTTGCTGAAACGCTCCCGGATGAAATCTCCGTTTCCGGTCATTTCAAGGTAGACCATGGCAAAGGTGATCATAATGAGGGGATATTCGGCGATTTCCTGCATGAAACTGCAGTTGGCGCATGTCATCAGCCCGCGGTTGATAAAGGAGGTTCTGAAAAAGTCATCAAAAAACTTTTCCATGAGCGTATAATCCTGTGTCAGCAGACAAAAGGTGAAAAGGCTGTAACAGCCGTCGCCGAGATAGTAGCCCTTCTCCCGGTCCATGCAGTCCTGAATGACCTCTTGAACGCCCCAGTGGAGGGTTTCGGTGCAGAGTTTCCAAATCTGTTTGGAACGTTCATCCTGACGGTTCAGGCGGGCTTTGAGTTCAAAGGGATAATGGCGTGCAAGGAGTGTGACCCCGGAAACGGAAACCCCTTCATCCATTTCCAGTTCTGCATAACGGAACGACTTGAAGTCAAACTGGTTAAGTGCATCTTTGTCTTTTCCGGAAAGAATGAAAAACTCTTCGTAATTGCAGTTGCACCGCATCTGATGTCGGAGAGAACCGTCTTCATTCAATTCCTGTCCGCAGCGGATGGTGATGACATCGCCTTTTTTGCCGGCAGCAGTCATGGTCAGTGAGCCGACATAAATTCCGCCGAAATCCACAAAGAGACGGTTGCCTTTCTGAAGAGTTTTTCGGGGGAAGATCTCCTCTTGAATGACCATTTTTGATGGCTGCAGAAAGAATTGGTAATCGGCAGCGGGTTTTGCAACAGCGTATTTCCATGCGGAATCATCAAAGTCGGGTTGTTCAAATCCGCATTCGGGGGCGGAGGCATCGTATTTTTCAAGGTATTGGGTATCGTATCCCGCTTTCCCTGCGATCGAAAAAGCGGAGTGTTCCTGCAAACGGAATGTTTCATCGGATGCCAGCAGGAGCCTGCCGTTGCTCTCCATTTCGCAAATCATGCCGTGACGGTTGTCGCCGCTGACCCAAACGCGATTGATAAGTCCCTGATAGTAAGTGTGAACAGCAATGATATTTTCGCCTTCGCAGAGGAAGTCCGTTACATCAATCTCATTACAGAAATAGTGGAAATGATATCCGGGGGCGGGTCCCATTCCGACAAACTGACCGTTGATATAAAGTTTGTAATAATCATCAGCGGTGATAAAAAGTTTCACAGGGCTTTGGAGTTCTTCAACAGAAAGAGAAAATTTCTTCCGGAAAAGAAAATGTTTGTTCTGACGGGAAAGATCCCATGCCTCTTTATCAAATTTTGCCAACTGACGGTGAAACAGCATATTGATTGGCGCATTGAGAAATTCCGGTGCTGTCAACCATCGGGCTTGGGTGAATTTTTTTTGCATTTTGTCCTCATTTGGTTTTGATTTGGCTTATAATATACATGAGGTAAAGCGGTTTTGCAATCATAATTTTGGTGTAAACGGAGGAAATATCAAATACAGCGGCTCTTGGCAATACACCTATCTGGAAAAAGCCAACCGCCGCAGTTGGCGGCAGGAACATACTGCTGGTAGTCGTCAGCGTACATCAGAAGAGCAAGAGAAGTCTGTTTCAGGTTATTGACACAGCCGATATTTTTAGCATTGTCCCGCGCCTTGTTGAGTGCCGGTAAAAGCATAGCCGCAAGAATGGCGATTATGGCGATCACGACCAGCAGTTCAATGAGGGTGAAACTTCGCATAATATCAATTATGTAGTCAAAGATAATGATTTTCATCTCAAACTGTAAATTTAACAAAAACAAAGAAGAGTAAAAATGAAACAAAATAACCTCAAACAGCATAACATAATTGATATTATGCGAAGTTATCGTACATTTTCGGATAAAATACTGTTGTTTAATGATTTGTCAAGTCTTGAAAAGCAAAAATAGAACAAATATCCATAGAAAACCCATAATGTTCAACGATTCCTGACGGCAGATGGCAGAGGCGTTGAAAATTATGGCACAAATGGACTTTTATGGACAAGCGTCAGCTGGTGCGGCAGATAAGCCATCCGGCGACTCAATTTGCCGCACCCGATGCCACTGTCCATCATGTCCATACTCTTTGATTTACTCAACGCTCTCTGTGCTTGCGCCAGCCCTGTTTCTCAGTTTGCAACAGTGTTATAGTTGAAGTTCTTGCTTTCCTGAATATTGACGGCAGACCAACTTTCCACATGACCGTCCATCAGTGAAACATTGGTGGTGGTCAGACTTTTGTGACGGATGTCAATAACTTTGAGTGCAGCAGAGGCTCCAACGGCACTTCCGCCATTTCCGTAATATACAACAAAGGCTTGAGACCAGCCGCCGCCGTTACGGGCTCCTTCGCCAAGCAGGATTTCTATTTGACCTTTATCTTTGCGAAACTTATCAATTTTGGGAAGATTACGGTAATAGAATGTTTCGCCGCTGGAAGTGGAACCTGCGCCGTAAGCAGCCAAGCCCTGGGGCATAGCATAACTGGAATAATCCTGATCTCCGGCATGGATCGGCTTTGACGGGCAAGCCCAAAAACCGCCTTTGACAAGTTGAGCGGGATCGGACGGATATCCGCCCAGGTAATCGGAATTACGGGAGAGATAAACTGCCCATGTAATGCCGGAAACTTTAGCCGCCGGAACGTATTGCTGGTTATCGTCAGCATACATCAGGAGGGCAAGCGAAGTCTGTTTCAGGTTGTTGACACAGCCGATGTTTTTGGCATTGTCACGAGCCTTGTTCAAGGCGGGCAGAAGCATGGCGGCGAGAATGGCGATGATGGCGATAACCACCAACAGTTCGATCAAAGTGAAGTTTTTGTTTTTCATTTTTTGTCTCCTTTTGGTTTTTTGATCGATTTTTTATAACTAATGGGAATATCAGGCATCCCCGGAACACCTGGTGAAACGGCGGATCGAAGTATCCTGCAATACAACAGTCTGATATTTCTGACCGCCGGAACAGTAGCCGAGCAGAATAGAGCCGTCACGGTTGAAATTGATGGCGCAATAGCAGTAACCGCAGTCCGGCTCTTTTTCAAAAGCAAAATGATTCTTCCAGGTACGGCCGTTATCACTGCTGAATGCCATTACATAGGGAGTTCTGCCCCAACTGCACGGCTGCGGGATCACTCCGTATCTGGCTGAAATATCACACCATACCGCGACCAGATCACCGGTCACAGGATCACGTTTGATCGACAACGGTCCATTCGGGCTTGGAAATTCCGGAGCGGGAATGGCATCCGTCCAATTCATACCGTCATCGTAAGAAAACGCCTTGTACTGGCAGCCGTGATCGGTGCGCGCCCAAAACATGATCCTGCCCGGTTCCAGTTCAACAAGACCGGGTTCCTGCAAGCCGGATTCGCAGTTGGTAACTGACGGCAGGACCCAATCCGGAGCCTCCTGCCAGTTTTCACCATTGTCATCGGAGTAGAACATGATCCCGATCGCTCTGCCGTCCTCTCTGGCAAGTCTGCCATCCTGATTTCCTTTCCAGCGGTGCTGGGCGGCGGCAATCAGCAGTCTGCCGGAACCCGTCTGGATCATACGGTCGTTGTTGACAACATAATAACCGGTAGCACCGATGATATATTTTGCCTCGCTCCATGATTCACCTTCATCATCAGAATACTGTATCATGGGGCGGCAGTCGACCCGGTCGCCCAGGTCGGCTTTCCGGAGGTACATCAGGCAGATCCTGCCGTTCTGCAGCCGCAGAAGAGTAACACTCATGAAGTTGTTGCCGAACCCTTTTTCGCCTTTTATCAGGATCTCCGGTTCACTCCATGTTCTGCCGCAGTCCATCGATCTGATCACTGCGATATCGGCACTTTCGTGGTCATGGAAACTCTCTCCGTCAAAGCGGGAATAGGCAAAGATGACAGAGCCGTCTTTCAATTCCAGAAACGCCCCCTCCGAATTGCGGGGATTGCCCTCCTTTGCCGCAAGCCGCAGAACGGGTTCAGAACACATCACCGGTTTCCCGTCAAAAGTACAATGTTTCTCTTCCATACTTTCTTTTCCTTATTTCTTCTTTGAGTTCTGAAATACGATTTCCGGATAACCGGCATCGTTGGAACCGTCATCAAGAACTTCCGTAATGGAGTGATAACCGACACGGCAGCGGCCATCGTTATCATTGACCAGCACATTGAAACGGAAGGGTTTACCCTGTTGAATACCGAAAAGTTTGGCAGGGAGCGCAAGATTGTAGGTGGTCTCTTTCTTTGCTTCGTTGCGTTCAATGGAGTAGCGGATGGCTTTCAGCATCTTGCCGCCATCCTGCTTGCCGGGAACCATCCAGCAGAATGAGTGCAACTTGCCGTTGTCATCCCGGGCAATACCGAATTTCCACATGCCGCCGGTTGCGGTTTTGGAAATAATGTACTGCATACTGTCGCCGCGGAAAATCATCGTACCTTTTTCGTTCTGGAAGTGGATATCATCGCGGACAACTGTTTTGACCTTGAAATAACCATTTTCCAAACCAACCCATACTTTGGCGGAACAGTCAGCGGCATCGTTCCAGACGCAATCCGCATAGGTCGGATCAAGCGGACTGGTGTTGATGAAAGTGGAACTGTCCTGCATGGAGAAGTTTTCCGGACGGTTGAAATCCGCATTTGCCGGGAAAGTATAACTGGTCGTGCGGTACTGACGTACAGCAAACTTACCCCACGGCGTATTGAAATTCAACACAAAATCAATGAATTTCTGTTTGGGCATGGGAACAGCCCGAAAACTGAAGCGGTCATTTTTCACCGTCACTTTATGTGCGGCTCTGCCCTTTTGCTGACCGCTGACGGCACGGACGGAATTTTTCAGCGTCAACTGATATTCACCGGGCTTTCCGGTTTCCTTGAAGAACTCTCCGAGGAATTCCGGAGCCTCCTCCTGTTCCAATTCAAGAGTAGCGGGAGATTCGGTCACATGGAACAACGTTTTACCATTGATAACTTTCAACTCCTCACGATTTCCGTAAAGATCGACCCGGATGGCTTTGCCCCTGACATTGCCGATAACGGCAAGGCGGTTGGAGGCCGGAGCATAAAGCGTCCAGAAAGGCATCAGAAATTTATTATCACGCCGGAAAAGATAGCCGTAGCAATCTGCAAAAGTATACTCTTTGAGGAATTTTGCTCCGCGGAAAAGATTTGTTACTGTATTGAATGCAAGCAATGCTTCCTTGGGCTGCAACGCATTATCCAGCAGACCGAAGTTGTGTTCCTTGTTGGTATGAACACGGCCGAGATCGATCATGTTGTGCCATACATACGCCCCCGCTCCTCTGGTATGAGTAAAGATCATTTTCTGGAATAACACTTCCGCCTGTGCCCGTCTGGAAACGAAAGAAGCTGTTACAGCAGTTTCATTTGCCGCCCACGGAACAGTAACGTTCCACTCGTCTTTACGAATACGGAGAAATTCGGTGATATTGTCCACATATTCAGCAAAGAGGTTGTGGAAATGGATGGAGTGGATGTCATAAAATCCGCGCGCCGCCTTGAGGGAACGGGGCTGGAAGTCGGGGAAGGTCATACGCGGATGCTGCCCCGGCAGACAGGTGTAGCCGCAGGTGGAAACTTTGATATGCGGAAATTCCTCTTTGATGACCTTGTAGGCGCGTTTCAGAAGTTCGGCATACTCTTCGGGTGTGAAGTTGGCAAAACCGGGCAGTTCCGCTTCGTTCCAAATCTCAATGACACGAAAATCCTTACCGTAACGACGGGTGCAGTTGCGGACGAAAATTTCCCAGCGTTCATAATCCGGACGCGGGAAACCGAAACTGGCAGCAACCGGTGTGTAACTGGGCTTCCAATCCTTAGCAGTGACCCAGCGGGGAGGACACCAGTAAATAGGAGCCCAGCGCAGACCGTGTTTTTTCAGCGTATTTACATAATCATCGGTATATTTCCAGTTCCATTTATCCTTGTGCGCTTCGATAAGATACCAGAGCGGAGTGGAACGGACAAAATCAATACCGGCCATATTCGCACCGAGCGCGCCGCTGTCAGAACGGGGGATGGCGTGAGTCAACAGGGCAATACCATACTGCATCCCGTCATGGGGACGGGGCGAGTTTTCCGGCATATAGGCAAAACGGGTGGAAAAAGCAACGGCGTTGCCGTTTTTACCGGGCAGAGAGCCGGTCAGACGGTAAAGACCGAAACGCGGAAGTTCCGGCAAAGCGAGAGTAAGTTTTTCGCCGGGAGCAAGCGAAACCGTCTTTTTATGCTCCCACAAAAGTTTATCCTGATCGCAAAAAAGTTGCAAGCCGATCTCACCGGCAACGGGTTTTAAGGTGGTGTTTTCAAATACGGCATTTCCTTTACTGCCCTCCTGCCAGACATTGATCGCAGAACCTTTGCCGGTATCAAAAGCAAATTCCAGACCGGGCCGTTCATAGACGATATCTTTCAGAACGGCTGTTTTGCCATCCTTGAGGGTCAGTGTAACTCGTTTCAGCGTAACATTGGATTGATCCAGTTCGTAGATGACCGGGAAAACAAGTTCATTCTCTTTACCGGCAACCGTTTTGGTCAGTTTGACTTCTGCCTCGCCGCGGAAGAAAGCCAGCTCAGCAGACTGAATATCCTTTGCTGAACCTTCCAGCCCCAAGCGGAACTGTCCGCCCTGCAGACGGGGAAAAAGCACACCCTGCGGATAGGTATAAACAGTCGCTTTACCGCTATTTTTTGCCGCAAAATCTTTGAGTGAAACGACTTTGCCCTCACGACTCAAAATCATCTCAGGTTCATACGGAGTTTTGCGGTAACTTATGCCGAGCAATTTGATTTCGCCGGGAGCGGATTTGGGAGGATAAATCAGCGCGACCCCCAGAAGTTTGACCGGGAAATCAAGTTTCCGGTCAGCTTTGAATTTCGGATTTGTCGCCCATGTGCTGAAACGTTTGGGATTGACTGCATCGATTTCGTAAGTCAGGACTTTGTCGGTCGGCTTGATATAGCAGGGGAAATTGAATACTTCACCTTTGGCGTCGATCAAACGCAGAATAACGGCATTGAGTTTTCCTTTGCCGGACTGCAGAATCGGACAGGTGAAAACGATTTTTTCAAATGTTCCGAGATCGGGACGTGCCTGAAAGTTGCACTCCATAAGGGCGCGCTTCTCCGGCTGCCATTCCAGCGAAAGCGAATTGGGTTCCTGAAGAACCTCTATTTTGCCGCCTGCCGCCCAGAAATCACGGGACGTGTAAAAGTTGGCGAAGTCGATTTCACCCGCAGAAAGCAGTACGGGCAGAAACAGTAACCATGCTGAAATTTTTTTCATCGTTTTCTCCTTTATAATTTAAATTTCTCCGGAAAGAGAGCATTCAAGACCCCTGCGGCAAGCACTCTGTGCCCGTAATCGTTGGGGTGGTTGACCCCATTGCCGGTCAGATCCATAAAACTTTTCTTTTCAAGCAGACATTCCCATAACGCCGTAAGACGGGCAAGGGCATGGTCTGCCGGACTGTTTTTGACAAACTCATCCAGAGCCGCAGCCATTTCACGGCTTTTTGCCAACGGAGTATAACACCATTCCGGATTGCCGCTCATGGGAGAGATCAGCAGATATTCCGCAAGAGGGTAGCGGGCTTTGCACCGGGAAATGATTTTTTCAAGGTTGGCGATGTAACCTGCCACATCATTACGCAAATCGTTCATGCCGAATGCAATAACCAGCAAATCCGGTTCGCTTGCAAGATAGCGGTCATCTTTTTCCAGAGGAACTGCGGAGGTGTATCCGTTGACTCCGAGATTGAGCAGCTCCACCCGGGCGGGGAAATGCTCTTTGAGTGCGTTGGCTGTCAATTCTGCAAACGGCGGCTGAAACGGCATCACTTTGAGATAGCCGGAGGCATTGTATCCCTCGGAAATACTGTCTCCCAGCCAGACGATACGGCAGACGGCCCCCGGAGTTTGGAGCAGTTTCCGGAAACGGGGCAGACGGCTGTTTTCTGCTTTGTGAACGGGAAATTCCGTCATTTCCACCGCCGTATAATCCACTTCAAACTGCATTTGAGCAAAGAAGTTTTTGGCATCAAAACGCAAATTCGGTTTGCCGGGGTTTGGTACAGCGGTTGCAGCCGGGTCGGGATAAAAAAGTGCATCGTCAGAAAGATAAAGTTCATCATCTCCCAAATAAGGTATTCGGGAAGTTTCCGGACGCAGGATCACATCGCTTCCGGGAGTATGAAGATAGTCTCTTCCGGCAAGAAACTCTTTGCCGGTGGCGGAACAGTAAACACGATCAATTTTTTCTGCCGGAAACAACAAGCGTACAGTATCAGTTTGGGCAAACATGGATGCTTCCCCATAAACGGTACGGTCCAAACGATTCCAATACTTCATTTTTGAAAAATTCCTTTGTTTTGCTGTAATATACATTGAAAATGGTAAAAACAAATGTATATTATTTCATTCTTTGTATCTGTTTGTAACATCGGAGGTATGTTTTGCAAAAAATAAATACCGTTGCCAAAATTTTGGAACATCACTACCGGAAAGATATTTTTCCGTGGTACAACAAACGGAAAGTGGCACACTTTTGGCGGCTGTGGCTCAATGAAACCGATGGCGGAGTCATAACGCAAAATGGCGAAAAAATACACCTGCAGGCAGGACATATCTATATAATGCCCGGATACTTACCGTTTTCGACGGATACAGAAAAACCGTTTTCGCAATTTTATATCCACTTTGTTCCCGGAGACCTTTTCCCGCAGCAGAAAAAAATTTCCCACTTCCCCGCAGATGAGTTTCTGCTGCATTTGCTGGGGCAGTACCGTGCAGTTTTGGAAGATTCGCAGGAAAGTTCCCGTTTGTGTCTGATTGCACACTGCATATTGAATTTTGCCTTGCTGCAGCTGCCGCCGGACGTGCTGAAACCCTCCACCATCAGCGACAGCCGGATCAAAGCGGCGGTCGATAAGATCATTGCACATCCGGAACTGAATTTCAGCAATGAAGAACTGGCGGCGGAAATGCACTTGAGCATCAACGGTTTCCTGCGGCTTTTCCGGGAGAATACCGGAGAAAGCCCGCAAAGATTTTCCCACCGGAAAAAATTTGAGTATGCCGCAGAACTCCTGATCACAACCGCCCTGACGATCGAGGAAATTGCCGAAAAAACGGGTTTTGCCAACCGTTACCACTTCTCAAGACAATTTGCCAAACAGTTCGGTCGTCCTCCCGCCTTTTTCCGGAACTGTTTCCACGACCAGAAGATATGATTTACCAGCGTTCCCGCAGCCATGCTTTGAGTTCTGCGATCGACTTTTCGGTATCGAGGACCCAGGCAACTTCATCGCGTTCCAGAAGTTTATGGATCATTTTGCCCGGCATGGAGTCCGGATAGGCGTCTGCAATAACTTTTGCTGCACGGCAATCCTCTGCGATCTCAGGCATCCATTGCACCAGTTTCCACCCCCGTTCCACGATGATGTGGCGTTGGTCGCCGTTGCCGATCTGGTCAAAGATTTTCATGCCGTCATAGACCTGTGCGGCAAGATTGAGTCCCTCCGGGCGGTGAAGCGGAAAGAGTTTGAGCATTACTGAATTGAAATTTCCGGTAATGGCGGGATCGTGTCCATCCGGGAAAATATGCATCGGGTCAAAATCCGGGTTGCGGGGATCCCAGTTATCATCGCGGTAACGGTCACGATCCTCCTGCTTGCGGAAATCCGGGATCTCCGTGAGTTGTGCATTGTTTGCCATACTGCGTGCCGCCTGAATACCGGCGGCGGTCACATCGGCGGCGGCGTAAATGTTCCACGGCGCTGGTTCTCCGGTAAGGACTTCACGGGCAAAGTAATAAAGTTCCCAGAAATCGCCGCCGCCATGCCCCATGCTGTCGGCAAGTTCACCGAATTCGGGCCATTCGGCTTTCATATCGACCATGACGCCGTAACCGGATGCTCCGACCCGGATCTTGAGACCGTTGATATTTTCCGCACCGGCACGGGTCCCCCAGAAACGGCAGTTGCGGTGATAGTCGTTGGTGGTGGTCCCCATCAGATTTCGCATAGTCCCGCCGTTGCTCATGGTAATAAGAGATGCTGCAACCGATGTGGAACGCCCTGCGGGAAATGTTCCGTCAAGAAATACCGTATTTTTAGGAGCAGTTACAGAAATCGGACGTAAACCGGTGATCTGCATCAGCGGCCCGAGCGAATGGGTATTGTAAAGATGATAATTCAGTCCGCTCCGCCATGCGTGGAGCGTGTATCCGGGTTCAATGGGCAGGCCGTGTCCGACATTATAGGCATAGGTCAAGCCGCGGCACTCGTGGACATATTCAAATTCACCGTACTGAAATTCACCGAAAAAACCGTCCTGATAGAGTTTCCGCAGATACATATTCTCCTTGGTGAAAGGATAATTTTCCAGCAGATTGTAAACTTTCCCGCTTTTTTCGACAGCCTCGACCAGCCGCACGCCGTCAGCCAGGGTCAGAAATGAGGTAACTTCGCACATGACATGTTTGCCGGCTTCAAGGGCTTTGATCGCGTGTTTGGCATGATCCGGCAGATAGGTGGCAATAAGGACGGCATCCATATCGTACGCCAGAAATTCATCTTCATCGGCGGTAATAAAAGCATCAGGAACATTTTTACGGAACTCTTCCCGCATGTGCGGATGAAGATCACAACCTGCTATCACATCAATATTGAGTGCCGCAGCAGACCGGATAAAAGTTGCTCCCCGTCCCAATCCCCAGATGCCGAGACGGATACGTTTGTCAGTGTCAAAAACAGGTTTCATTTTTTTACCCTTTCTTTGTTGGTTTCAGAAGGTATCCTGTTATTTAAGATACTGTGAAATTATAGATTTGCAATTTTTTATTTCCGGTATATATTATTCAAAGCGGGCATTTTATTATAAAAAAGAGATATTTTATGAATTTCAAATTACTCCATGCGGGCTGTTACCGCCACAAACAGAGCGGCAGCCAGTATCACAGATGCGAATTTCTCGCACTCAATGTCAGCGGCAGATTGTACAGCCGCTCCCGTACGCCATCCGGCAGAGTGATCTCATTCGCTTCGCAAGCCTCCTTCGGATTACTCCCCCGCGGGCTTTTGACCAATTTCGCTTACGGAGAAAACCGGGAAAATTATGTACTCCAATGCGATATTCCGGAATTGCAATGGCAGGAGGAAAATGATTTTATGGAGTTGGAATATTCCGGTTCCGTCATCCGCCTGCCGTTTTATGTCCCGCTTTCCTCCGCACGCTGTTTTGAGTTGCGGGAAAAGTTTATAACAGCAGTTGAACTTTTCAACAAAGCAGACCCGCCATCCCTGTTTGCCGCCGAACAGATCAGCAGGGAACTGCTCGGAGAACTGACTGTGGAAAGTATGAAAACCGCACCGACCCTTGCCGACCGTTACCGTGCGGCAATCGACGATGACCGGAATTTCAGATGTTCCCTTGCGGAACTTGCCCGGAAAGAGGGATATTCTCCGGCCCACGCCCGCCGTTGTTTCACGGCCCGTTTCGGGATCGACCCCAAACTTTACCGCAACCGCAGACGGCTCAATTTTATTATGAGTATGCTGGCTCAAAGCAAATATGCCGTCAAAGAGATCGCTGATGCTGCAGGGATGAAAAATGTGACACATCTCTATGCTTTTTTGCAAAAAGAGTGCGGACAGACTCCCAGAGGCCTCCGCCGCAATCTTGGTGCGGCAAATTCCGGAGAGCAAAAACCTTAAATGGGACTGTCCCCCAAAGTACAGAAGCAGGAGTTATTCGTAACGCAGGGCTTCGATGGGGTCGAGTTTGGAGGCTTTCCAGGCGGGGTAGAAGCCGAAAACGATTCCGACAAAGGCGGAGACCGCTACGGCGGCGACTACTGTGCCGGGGCTGGTGCCCCCTCTGGCGGGTAGCACCCGCGGGCAAGTAGTGCGGCGACGTTGCTGCCGCCAGCACCAAGGAACACATTTGCATAAGAGTGACAAAAAACAGACAAAAACGGACGAAAACGGACAAAAACGGACGAAAACGGACAATGCCACTGGATCGCAGATAAGCCCTCTTAATTACCGGGCGTCGCATTACAAAAGGGGAGCGCGGAGGGGGAACAAGGCGACCTGGCGCCGATTCCCCCTCGCACCA
>JAFTUS010000056.1 GCA_017466125.1 Lentisphaeria bacterium
CATCACATTGGTTGCAGGAGTGGAGCAAAACTATCAGACCGGCTACGGAATCAGTTTCTGGAATCTGATACTTGCTCCCGTCGGAATCGTACTAGCCTTGACCGGATTCTGTACCTATCGCTGGCGGCAAACCCGATGTCTTTCCAAAGGGCAGTTTATTGAACTGCGTTACGGAAGCAAGAGTTTTCGCATTATCACAGGACATCGTAAGCGATATTCAAAGTCAGCTGATCCGTCACGATCCGCTTTTCAACGAGGTCAAGGGCAAGGATGTCCGTCATTTCCATAACGACCAACCGAGCTTTATCGTGTTCGTATGGGGCTTGCAGCACTTGACCGGAACTGACAGAACTGTTCTCCGGACGATAGGATTTGATGTCGGCAATGGTACAAGGTTCCCCGCCCAGGCGTGGTCTATGAGCAGTTCCGCATTTATGCCGAACATCCGGTAAAGCAGATCTTCGTTCTTGATCGACATCCGGGCGACATCGCCCATAGTGTACATCCCGGCGGCTTCCAGTTTGCTTGCATATCCTTTGCCGACTCTCCAAAAGTCGGTCAGCGGTCGATGCGACCACATCTTTTCCCGGTAGGAGCGTTCAGTCAGCTCTGCGATCCGGACGCCGTCTTTATCAGCCTGAATGTGTTTCACCTCGATATCCATTGCGATTTTGCAGAGATACATATTGGGACCAACACCGGCTGTCGCCGTGATGCCGGTGGTCTGCTCTAACGCTTAACAAAAGAACGCCGCATAAATGACTGCCGACATTTACAAACAGAGAATTTACAGAGAAACTATGCGAAACACACCCGAAATGGAGAGAATCCAGCATTTATGAATGTTCTCTGTTGGACGGTAAAATCGGTGTAAATCCTTGCCGTTCATCGGGTAAAATCGCAGCATAAAAAATCCCATCATAAATGACGGGATTACAGAGAAAACAAAAACTGGTGGGCAATGACGGACTCGAACCGCCGACATTCACGGTGTAAACGTGACGCTCTAACCAACTGAGCTAATTGCCCTTATTGTTGAACTGTTCTATAATATAAAATCAATTTTGCAAAATAGCAAGTTTATTTTATGGAATTTCTGTAAAAATTTTTGCGAAATACTTGAATTTATGGCAGGATACGCTATATTTCCCTATTGACAATTATTGTGAGGGTATATCCATGAAACACTTTTTTCTTATTTTTTGCATTGCCGCAACTGTCTCTGCCGCTGCCGATACGGTCCGGTTCCGCAGCGGAACTGTGCTGGCCGCTGAACTTTCCACGAAACAACCCGTTATCGATAACTTCTCCCCCGAAAAAATCGTGAGAGATTATCCCGCAAAAGCATACGCCGCTGTAACGGTGAAACTCCATCCGGAACGGAAATTGAGCATCCATGACTATAAACTGGTCTGTCTCGGACTGCCCTTTGACTGCATCGCCATACGAACCGATGACGGCAATTTCGATATGACTCCGGCTTTGGATAATGCCAACCATTACCGTAAGTATACTCTGCTCTTTCTGCTCGATGCCCAATGGGCAAAGCCAAATATGACCGATAAATTCATCCTGAAAAGTATAGCCGGTCCGGAAAACCTTTCTGAGGCTGTTCTGAATTTCGTCCACAAAAACAATCAGGACTTTTCCCGGGCGAGCCAGATCCCCGCAAAAGGGTTGATGAAAAAGGCGGCAAAATGAAAAGTATCAAACAACCGCTCTTTCTGCCGACTTCCCGCAGGGAAATGGAAAAGGCCGGATACGATGAACTGGATATTCTGCTCATTACCGGCGATTGTTATGTCGATCACCCCTCTTTCGGCGTAAGCATCATCGGACGATGGCTCACCGAATGCGGCTGGAAAGTCGGACTTATCGCACAGCCGGACTGGAAAGACCCCGAAGCATTGAAAATCATGGGACGGCCGCGCATCGGCGTCGGCGTTACCAGCGGCAATATGGACTCCATGATAAATCTCTACACCGTCGGCCGCCGTCTGCGCACAGATGACTGTTTTTCAGAGAATGGCGAACCCGGCAAACGTCCCCCCCACGCCCTCGGCGTTTATACCCAGTTGGTCAAACAGGCGTTCCCCGGCATCAAAGTTATGGTTGGCGGGCTGGAAGCCAGTTTCCGCCGGGTGGCACATTACGATTACTGGCAGGACAAAATACGCCCCTCGGTTCTGCTGGATACCAAGGCGGATATCCTCGTTTACGGCATGGGGGAACGTCCGACTCCGGAAGTGTTCCGCCGCTTTGAAGCAGATCTCCCGCTGGACGGCATCCCCGGAACTGCAAGGCTTCTCGGCAAAAAAGCCGCCGAAACTTTTGAACCCGGTGAGAAATATCTGGAACTGCCCTCTTTCTCTGAAACTCAAAAGAATAAAGATGCTTTGATGGATATTCAGAAACTTATTGAGTCCGAAATGAATTACCTCAATGCAAGAGGACTCTTTCAGCGGTACGATGACCGCATGGTCGTCGTGGAACCCCCGCCCGCTCCGTTGACTTCTGAAGAACTCGACCGCGTCCACGAACTGCCCTATGCCCGCAGACCACACCCGAAGTACAAAGGCCGCATCCCCGCATACGAGACGATCAAAGATTCCATTCAGGCTGTGCGCGGATGTCCCGGCGGATGCGCTTTTTGCGGACTGGTCGTCCATCAGGGACGGCACGTCATGAGCCGCAGCGAGGACTCCATCATGCGTGAACTGGACTGCATCGCAAAACAGCCGTTTTTCAAAGGAACGATCAGCGATGTCGGCGGGGCCGCCGGAAATTTGTTCCAGAGCAAATACGATGTGGAAAAATGTGCCAGATGCCGCCGTTCCAGTTGTCTCTGGCCCAAACATTGCCCCAATTACAAGTGTTCGGGGCAGGAGGTCGTGCATCTGCTCCGCCGCATGAGCGCACATCCGTTGGTGAAACACGTCTATATCAATTCAGGAATACGCCTCGATCTCGCTTTGAAACAACCGGAACTGCTCAAGGAAATCATTACGAAACACGTTTCCGGACATCTCAAGGTCGCCCCGGAACATTTGAACCCGACCGTGTTGAAGTATATGAGGAAGAGTTCGGCAGAGGAGTTCTACGAATTTATGGAGATCTTTGAACGCCTGAGCAGAGAGTGCGGCAAAGAACAGTATATCATTCCCCTCTTTATTTCCAACTTCCCCGGCTGTACGGAAAAGGAGATGAAAACCGTCGATGATTTTCTGGAAAAACATAAGTGGAGCCTTCAGCAGGTTCAGGACTACATCCCCCTGCCGATGACCATGGGCGCAGCCATGTACTATACCGGAAAATCCCCCGACGGCACCCCCATCCACGTCAACCG
>JAFTUS010000001.1 GCA_017466125.1 Lentisphaeria bacterium
TGCCTCGGTTTCCCCTGCGTTTTTCAGGGTTTCGTATTCTTCCCGAAGATCCGTCAAGGTCAGCTCTTCGCCGCGTTCCGTGTCTTTGATGACCGCTTTGTTCATTTTTGCCTCCATCGTTGGGCGTGTTTTCTGGGTCGGGGCGGCGTCCGTACCACCCCCGTTTACAGTGACATAATATGCCGCATAATTCCGTAATAGCCAGTAACTTATGCAAGAAATAGCGATAATACAAGCACTTTATTTTCAATAAATTACAACTTTTTGACTTGCTATATTTACAATGCGGAGCTGCACCAAAAACGGCCCGGAATTCCGGAATAAAAGGGGACAGCGTACTTTATGTTTTATGCAAGTGGATATTGGCGAAAAAAGTGAGAAATATGCATTTATTTTTATTGGGCATCGCACTGCGATACCCAATATCAAAAACGCCTACAATGCCCCAGAAACGGCCCGTGTTGCGATTATAGCATAAAGGCTGAACCGCCCTGGAGGTACTTTGAAGGTGTTTGCCGCGACAGGGGCAAGTGTGGGCCAGCAAAGCCCGTCTGTGCGACAGGCTTTTATGCTGAATACGGGGCGGTTGTCCGCCCCGGCTTTTTCAAAAGGTGCTGTCGCTGAGAATCGCCATCGCCTTGCGGCAGGCGGCTCTTGCGGAAATCACCTTGGCTTTGGCTTTTTCAAGTTCTGCTTTGATCGTTGCGTCTGCGGTGTTTTCACTTGCTGCGGTCAGGGCGTCGATTTGTGCATTCAAGCAATCCAAGCCATCCCAGGCGTTGCTGTGCATTGCGTTGCAAAGGGGTTGACCTACGGTTGTCTTCCAAAACTCTGCCGGAATTTTGCTGCCGGTTTCTTTCATGTTTGCCTCCTTGTTGGCGATTGTTTTTTTCGGCTTGGGATGGCATCCGTACCACCCCGTTTACAGTGACATAATATGCCGCATAATTCCGTAATAGCCAGTAACTTATGCAAGAAATAGCGATAATATAAGCACTTTATTTTCAATAAATTACAACTTTTTGACTTGCTATATTTACAATGTGGAGCTGCACTATAAATACCTGTTAGGATTTTTTATAATTTAAGCACTATCTTGTTTAATCTATGCCAGAAAAAAGCTCTTGCTGTTGCAAATAACCATTCCTGCTGTTCAGTGAAAATATAAAAGTAAATTACTCCTTGGGCTCGTCCACGGGTTTTCAAGTCATGCCTGTTTAAAAACAATACACCTGTCCGTGGCGAGTTAAGTATTGGTATAGATTCATTTGGGGTATTTCCCAACGAAATAATTTCGCCTTGCTGAAGGAGATCATATAAGTCTGAAAAATTGTTGTAACTTTTTAACAAAAGTTTACCAATATTTTCAGGAGATCCGTTGTTACAGACTATTGCCCCTATTTTTTTGTTATATGAATTCTCGAAACCGATTATACATTTGCACATATTTGTTGTTCCTTTATAAACAAGGGGCGGTTGCCCGCCCCGGCTTTTTTTACCAATCACATTCCTCTTCAGAAATTTCATCGAATGTATACGCATTGCTGTATTTTTCGTCAAGGAAATCATCAGGATTGGAGCGTACAGGTTGCTTGGCGGTCCATTCTACAATCGCATCAAGAGCTTTCTCCAACGCGATTTCGTATTCTTTATCGGAAGATGCTTCGAGAAGTTCAATCATAAAATCTTGGGTGGAAAATTCGGAAAAAGGATCTTCAAATTGGTAAAGGTATTTGAAAGCTTTGGTTGCACTTCCCGCCAATGACCACCTGTCCATTTCCTGTTGAATTCTGTCACCATCGTTGAACCATCTGTAATAAAGTCTTCCCATTGCCCGAAAAACTTCTCCCGCATGGGTGAGTGCCGGACCTGATCCCGGAATCAAGCGTTCCCAAATATCATCGTAATCTTTTTGAAACTTTCCGTTTCCGTACCAATATTTTTTTTCCATTTTTGCCTCCTTGTCAGGCGTTTTTCTTTGGGCGGGGCGGCTTCCGTACCGCCCCTTGAACTGTGTATACATTACCATGATAATTGCATAATAGCCAGTGACTTACACAAGAAATATCAATAATAAATCTTGTTTATATTCAACAATTTATGACTTTTTTACTTGCTATTTTTGTCAAGTGGAGCTGTGCCGGAAATGGCCCAAAAAACGGAATAAAAATGGGGACAGCGTACATATGATAAAAGTCAAGTTTATTCCTGCAAAAATCTTGCAAATCTGCATAAATTATTATGGGGCATCGCACTTGATAGAGCAATCATAAATACGCCCACGTTTGCGTTATTAGGGGGCGTGTTGCGATTATACCGGGGGCGGCAGAACCGCGCTGATCGTGCATAAAACTAAAAGCCCGACACGGGCCGTTTCTGGGCGAGTGTCGGGCTATGGGATTTATTTAGTTTTGGGGACTTCGACCTGCACCTCTGCCACGGAAAGCTCTTTCAACTTTTTCTGCAGCTCCTCGTAAGACTTCAGAGCGGCGGCTTTGAGCTGAACTGCCTGTTCTTCGGTGATTTTGCCGTCAGTCACCATCTGGTCGATGCGCTGTTCCACACGGGTAGCACCGCCAGCGACATAGGCAATTTCAAGAACGGTGCTGACAGTCCCGGCAACCTTCTCCTGCGAGAAGTAGGCACAGCCGGACATGGTCAGCATACCGAGGGCAAAAGAGAGAACGAGGGCGAACACATAAGCAAATTTCTGTTTTTTAGTAGACATAACAATACCTTTCTTACTTTAAGTTTTCAAGAACTTTGTCGGCATCAGCACCGGCTTCTACGAGATCCACCGCTGCTCCGTTGATTTGCCGACCGATTTTGATTTTCAAGTTGCCGTCTGTGGCAACTCCGGCTTTTCCGGCAGTGCCGCCTTCACCATTGGCGTCGGCTTTGCCGGTAAGTTCAATTTCCGTGTTGTCCCGAACCACAGCGGAGAGGATTTTTCCGTACCGTAAATTCATGGACATGGTGAAATTTTCCGGATTCACACCGAAGTCGAACCCCACGCCGTCACCATAGGTGATTGCGTTGTGTCCGCATCCGGCGAGCAACACGGTGGCGATGACCGCCACCGCTACAACAAGCGTTTTATGCATTTTTGTCTTTAACCTCCTTAACTTCTTTTTCCCGCTTTTTCTGGCAGACCTTGCAGGTGCAGTCAGAATTCCAGGCATCCCAGCCGAAGAGCTGACAGATGTTACTGAACCTGCGCGCTTGATTCATAACAACATAGCGTCGGGGGTTGTACCAGCCGAATTCTGCTTTTGCGACCTTGTAGCCGTTCTGCTTAAAGCGGTCATTGGACTCGGTGAATTTTTCTTTGCTTTTGTCGGTTTCGTGCCACTCCACATCATGAATAAGAGCAACGACCGCAAGGGACGGATGCAGTGCGGAAATACACTCACGCAGCCAGTCCGGAAAACTGTCGGGACCGATGCCGTTGTAGATGGCACACAACTGCTGCATATTGTAACGGCGGAGAATTGCGGCATTGTCAAGCTGCAGGCTCTCTGCCTTGGCCCGCAGCTCTTTGAGTTCTTTGAGTCGGTTCATATTCCTCCTTACTGGTTAATAATGTCATCACTGGCAGTACCGCCCCAACTGACCGGAACTTGTGAACGAATTTCAGCCGGACAACTGGCAAAGGCTTTCTCTGTATTGCTCCATTGGATTGTTTTGTCTTTCCACAGAATATCCGCTGGCACAGTCCCGGTAAGTTTTGCACTTGAAAAAACTGCTTGAAAATCAAGTTTTTTGGCAATAAAACCGTTTTTCGGCAACAGCGTTGTAATATCACTTTGCAGAGATTTGCAACCTCCATAAGTCGTTGCGAATGCGTTTTTATCCAACACAATGGACGGCAAACGGAAATCGCTATACCGAAGAGCCGGACAGGAGCTGAACATATTTGCACAATTACGGCAAATAATGCTTTGCGAGCCAAATCCCCGAACATACCTCAAATTACGACAACCGATAAAGGCATTGCTGGTATTGTACAATTCTCGGCTGTCTGTGTAGGACTGAAAATACACATAAAACAACCGGGGACTCCGTCTGGCAAAACTGCTCAAGTTGTAAATATGGCTGGCAATAGGTGTATTTATGCCCCAACAACGGCAGAGCAGATTGTATTTCGTATAATCTGTTTCGCCGTTAAACTGGATGCCATTGATTATTCCGTGATAATCTCTGCCATAAATTTTAACGGTATATACGCGGTTGGGCGTTTTATATGTGTGGAACAGGGTATAAGTTGATTCCCCCATATCTTCGGAATCTTCGGCGATGTAAGTGTACGGATGCTTTCGCTCTTCAGCAATTACATCCGGGGCGTTTTCATCGCTCAACTCAGTAACAGTTCCATCGCCCCAATCCACCACAACATCAATGCCGGTTTGGCGGCACTTTTCGGAACGAATGGTGAAGGCGTGAGTGCATTGAGCTGGGATTGTTTCGCTGATGGGAGACTCTGTAAGTTCCGCATCGTTTAACTCATCGAGAGAACGCCCTTCATATATGATAGGGATCAAGGCTTCCGGTAAATCCTCCGGCAGAGTTCCGGCAGTGATGTCCCGATCGTTCGGAAACACATCAAATGCCGTATAATCTGTTGTTTGAATGCCTTTGCCGTAATTCAACGCAATGCGTACCAACCACTTCTCAATTGAAGCATCTTTTACCGCAATACCGAGATATTTATTTCCTTCCCGGCGAGTTGTTGCTTTGCTTTTTTGAGCGTCCCAAAAGACCTCGCTTCCCATTGCAATAGCTTCTCTGCCTTTATCAACATCAAAAACACCATTGAGGCACAAGGTCCCAAGTTTTCCTGCTTTTGCTGACAATTTGGTAATACCTACGATATTTCCCCGACATATAACTTCGCCGGAAAGGACATCGCGGGGCGCGACAAAATCAATGCCATCGCCTTTCTGAACATATAATGCTCTCATTTTTCCTCCTTACTGATTAGTCGTGAGTTCCATAGCCGGGTCGATGTAAACATAGCCTGTTGCCGAATAGAGCTGATAGTGTACTTTTACATCAATGGGCTGATTGGCTTGAGTGATTTCCAAAGGGATAACCAGTTTCCGCTGATCCATTTCTGAATCATTTACCCACTCTGCATCAGAATCGTCCAGCCATTGTCCACTGGTGGAGCTGAACAAGACCTGTTCCGTCCCGTCTGCTCGTGGGATCGTGACTTGTACCAGCAGATAGCGGTTGAGCGATGCAAGGTCAGTAATTCCCTTGGCGGCGATGTGCATAGTCAAAGTGTACTGCCCCGTTTCTTCCGGAGCCAACTGAATTCCTTTGAACGGCGCACGACCGAGAGAAATTCCTCCTGAACCGTTGGCAGAACTGGTAAATTTCCAAACTGCCGGAGCGCCATCGCCCCGGTGGGCGTTCCAGGTGTCGCAGATGTAGTTACAACTGCGGCAGGTGTAATGTCCGGCATCGACCTCATTTCCACAGATAAAATTGTAACCGTTCCACACGTTAGTGGCAGTTTCTCCGATATTGCTTTTCAAAGCTCCGTTGGAAGTGCCGACATAGATGAAGGCACTGTCACTGTAGCGGGAACCGACAGCCGGGTCATCTGCACCGCCAGTCACATCAGAGTTTTCTTTTCCCAAAGTCAGAACTCCGACGCGGAGTGTTGTTGCTTCTGCGGCAAAAACAGCATAGCCGGGATAGTAGCTTTCCAATGTGCCGATATCTGCAACACATCTGCGGAGTTTTATTGTTCCTTTGAGATTGCAGTTGCGGATCTGACAGCCATAAGCATAAAGAGCAACTCCGTGCGGATGGTTGACGGTGATACCGCTTGCAACGACCGGTTCCCATGAGCCTTCTGAATAACTCCGTTCAGAAAAACTCATCTCCAAAGCGGAGTAATAGGAATACTGGTTGAGATCGCCGGTTCCGTATTTTACCCAATCGTAGTAATTCCCGTTTTTTTCACTGTCGATGCCATCGGTTTCAGCCATATTGATGGAGATGTTTTTGACAGACTTGCTATGGCCCGGAATAGTGCTGTTGCAGAACCCGGAAAGAGAAACCACACGTCCATACTCTGTGATCCGCCAACACTTTGGCAGATTGACAGTGATGTTTTCGATTTGAAACTCCCGGCTGCCATGACTCCGGATCATATACTGTGAAACGCTGTACATAGTCGGAGTTTCCGTGCCGAGCTTGCGTTCAAGCACATTCACCGAGACATTTTTCAACACGCAATGGTCGTTGACCGCGGAGTAGAACAACTGCGGCATATAGCCCCAATTACTGTTCACAAGGATGTGGAAACGCAAATTCTGATAATTGGAATACGCACCGCCCCAACTGCCGTTGGAAAAATTGAGCATTGTTCCGCTTCCCGGACCGTAATCTCCGCCATACTGACTGGTGGTTGCATAGACATCAATGTCGGAAACGCTGAAATAACTTGCATTGTACACATTGATGGGATTGGCAGAGTCGCTGTAATAATCGTCCCCGTAATTCACCACATTGACAATGCAATGGTGCATGGAGAACACGTGAGCCGTATTGACATGAAGATACATCCTGCAATAACCGTTGTTTACTGCGGTGGTGTATTCAGCATTATCAAGATCAATTCCCTTACAGCCGAATTTGCAGTTTTCAATGGAAATTTCTGCGGTATAATCGGATGCTGGGAATTTGAAAATGCCGGTGTATGCCGGGGTATTTTCCCGAAACACATAGCAGCGATGGAGCAGAAATGTTTTCCCATCATCCATACGGAAAGACCACTCTTCGCCCCACGGATCAGTGCCGGTGTCAGCCTTAATGTTGGCATACTCAAACAAGTCATCGCTCCATGCTTCCTGTGCAATCCGCGGCATCATCGACCACATCCGGTCGCTGGGTTTGGGCATTCCGATAAAGAGAATATTCTGAATCGAAGTCGCTCCGTGTGGCAGAAGTGCCGAGTATTCCTCGGAAGTTCGGCGGATAATCCATGCCGTATTGTTTGACAATTCGTCAATAGAGGCAGGAAAGTTGTTCATCGGCGTTACCGGAGAAGAGCCATCTCCGTTGACGGGGGACGATGGGTCAATGTATCGCACGTTAAAATCAATATTTGAAAAGTTCATATTCACCTCATGATGTTACAATTTGATAATCGGTTGCGGAATTGCTCTCTGCTTCGGGGATCGTCACCTCCGGCATATCAGTTAAGCCACTGCCAGAACCACCTCCGGAAAGAGAGGGTGAACGCAGTGTGTTGGCATTGACAGTTTTGTAGCTGACTGCGGAAACAGGTGAGTCATCGGTATTGATTTCAATGGTTTTCCATGTCAGTTGACCATTTTCAATACAGAGAAACTGTCCTTCTTCGCCAAGGCTGATACCACGGACAACATCTCCTGTAACAAAGAGCAGAGCCGGTTGCACAGTCGGGAATGACTGTTCATCAAAGCCTCTACCGTCTGCACCCGGAATGCCCTGCGGTCCTTGTTCACCCGGTGGTCCGGTGTAGCCACGGGGACCTTGTGCTCCAGTTTCTCCCTGCACACCTTGGATGCCTTGCTCACCTTGAGGACCAGTTTCACCGATATCCCCTTTGTCACCCTTATCGCCTTTAATGCCTTGGATGCCCTGAATACCTTGTTCTCCCTGTGGTCCGGTTTCACCGATGTCGCCTTTTGGCCCTTGCGGTCCGATTTCTCCCTGAATACCTTGAATTCCCTGTTCTCCCTGCGGTCCGGTGTCGCCAACATCTCCTTTCAGCCCCTGTGGCCCACGGAAGGCAAAAGGTGGCGACCAATCGCCGGAAATTGCCGAGAGTTTGAGGTAAAGGTTACCTGTTGCGGTATCCATGAAGCCGAAATCCGCATCTTCAGCATCGTAGGATGAACGCTCATCCAAAGTTCCGAAGGCATTTATTCGCAGAGATTGTCCGGTTGCACCGCGTTCACCTTGTTCGCCGGTGTCGCCTTTTTCTCCCTTCTCCCCCTGTATGCCTTGCTCGCCTTGAGGACCAATAGCCCCGGTATCGCCTTTTTCTCCTTTTTCTCCGGTTTCACCTTTGTCGCCCTTGTCACCTTTATCGCCTTTTTCGCCCCGCAGACCTTGCGGTCCACGGAAGGGAATCGGCTCTGACCAGTCGGCAGAAGTGGCAGAGAGTTTCAAATACACGTTCCCGGAGTCAAGATCGAGAAAGCCGAAGTTTTCAGCTTCATCATCATAAAGAGCGAGGTCTGCAAGTGGACCAGTAGCATCAACTTGGAAAGCAGCTCCGGTTTCACCGCGCTCGCCTTGCACACCTTGGATGCCCTGTTCGCCTTGATCTCCCTTGTCACCTTTCTCGCCTTTGTCACCCTTTTCCCCTTGGATACCTTGAACACCCTGTTCGCCGCGGTCGCCTTTCTCTCCTTTTGGCAGAAGCATTGGAGCTGACCATTGCCCGGTGGGGACTTGAGCGTTACGGAAACGCCAGTAGGCATCGGTGGAGTTTTGGGAACTGTGCCAGGAAACCGCATCTTCACTGAACTCGCAGGCAAATCCGGCAGAAAGCAGAGCAAAGACCTCTGACTCGGAAATGGCATCGGTGGCAACGGGAACTGGCGATCCAGTACCACCACGGCGGTTGTGAACATTCAAATTGAACTGGTAAATTGCCGATGGCTTTGTTTCCCCGGCGTTAATCCCGATAAGTTCAGTACCCAGCGTGACACTTTCAGCTGTGCCGATGACCGCCACCAGTTCCTGTGTGTTTGTTTCGTCCAGAAAAATGTGGATTTCATTCTTTTCAACGGTGATATTGGTGGAAATCAACTGCGGAGTTTTATCGGGGTTCCAGACATTGGAGGCCACAAACTTCCATGTTTTATTGGCGAGGTCAGCGGTGGGATAAGCCGCCCCGGTTGCGCTGAACACTTTTAATACCAGCTCAATCGGCATACCCCGGAATATCATCGGAAGTTCGGCGGTAGCCTTCTTGGACTCATCAATAAGGGTCGTTGAAAGTTTATTTACCAGCAGATTCGCTGTTACCTGTTCCATTTACACTCCTTTCAATAATTGAGTCGATTGCCCGGATGACCTGCTTTGAGGAGATCATTTTGGTGCATTCGAATTTGTCGTTGATGTTGGTTTTGCGGGGACACCAGAAGAAGTCAAAGTGGTCAAATTCCACCTTGCCGTCATGCCAGCAACCATGGCAGACTACCGGATTATTGATGCGGAAAGGGGTATAAAACTCATTTACCGGGTCAGTAAAGCCGGAAATCAGCACCACGGGAACTTTGCAGCACCATGCCAGCCAACTCAAACCACTGCTCAAACCGATGAACATATCGGCATCCTTGATGAGGTTTATCCGTTCCTGCAAGGGCAAATCCCCGGTGAAATTCTCCGTTCCAAAGGGTATCCGATTCCAGGTGTAGCCCACACCATATTCAGCAGCTCGGTCGATGCACAGCACCCGGTAACCTTGCTTTTTGAGATGCTCTACAACCTCACGCCAGCCGAATGGATTGTTCCAATATTTGCATTGGGAACTTGCCTGTGCCGCTACAACCACATATTTCTCCTTGATCTGCCGTTCAGCGGAGAGATCCACACGGGGCGGCAAGTCAGCAAGTTCATCTCCCGAAAGACCGAGGATGTGACCTGCCGTCCGATGAAGCCCCACTTGACGGAAGTCATAGGGTTGATGGTCTGTATCCCCTTTGAAGAACAGCCCGATATTGTATGTGGCATACGGTTTGAGATTTGCCGCATCTTCCTTGGTTATAAAGGTAATGTCGGGATATTGCTCTTTGAACAGTTTTGCAAGTTCCTGCGTCATTGTGCAATAAACTTTGCAGTTATGCTTCTTCTGAAAACGCTCCACATAGCTGAACCACGCAATGGTGTCACCCAACGCTCCTTTGGGAAGTTGGATCAGCACCTCTTTCCCGGCAAGATCCATATCATGCTTGAAAATCGGCTTGCTCAAATCGGTTCGGCGGTAGATTTCCAAACCGAAACGCAGATAGAACTTTTTGACGCTCTCTACCATGCACCCCGGCTGAACATCCATGGAGTACAGGAGGTTGCCGGTATCAAGGTCGATAAAAACACATCTGTAATCACCGCTTGATGGGAAAAGTATCCGCAATCCGTAGTTGATATCAAATTTGACACCTTCAATAGCATCCTGCGTTGGCTCTTTCGGAGGCAAAGCAAAGGTGGGTTCCTGGACGGGAGCTGACTGTGCCGGAGTTGCGGTCACAGAATCACATTTTATGGTAAAATCATTCACTTTCAGATTCCTCTGTTGTTAAAAATTCGATGTATGCCCCCGATTCGGAGGTAACGATGGCATCGGTTGCACTTGATACCGCAAAGGCACTGGCTCCGCTTGCCACATGGAAAGAACCGCCAGCTTCAACGGTAACGCTGGTAGCGTTGTTGTAACGGGAGAGATAAAGTGTTCCTCCGTTTGCCACTGTAACATTTGTGGCGTTGCACTGACTGCTGTGGAATACTGCATAACCTCCAATGGTCATATTGTTGACAGAACAGTTTTGAGAGATGTAAAGCGAACCTCCCGATTCAACATTCACCCCTGACATTCCGCAAGTGTAGCACACGGTTACATTTCCCAGCGGTTTTACGGTCATATCCCTGACGTTGCAGTAGTTTGAAATCACCATATAGCCTCCGATAGAGCAACTGGTAAAACCGCAGTAGTTTCCGCAGTAAAGGTAGCCATTTTGAGCATCGATGTTTTCTACTTGGCACATGGAATAGATTTCCACCCGACCACCGTCTGAAACATTCAAACCGCTCCATTCGCAATTACTGGTAAGGGTAAAGCTGCCACTTGAAAAGACGGTGGCATTGCCGCCGTTACAGGCATACCGAAGTCCGCAGTATCCACCGGAGTTGACGGTCAGATGTCTGCCGGAACAACCACTGGAAAAGTAAATCCAGCCGTTGATGTCAGCGGAAGTCACTGCACCTCCGTTGGAAACATATGTAGTTCCATAGCGGTCAATTACAGGACTTATTGCTCGCCCGAAATTGGTCACATAGAGATAGGCACTGGAATGGATCGTTGTTCGGATTGCCGTTCCAAAGAAGTCAGCG
>JAFTUS010000057.1 GCA_017466125.1 Lentisphaeria bacterium
ACGCTATCTTCGTCTTTGAATTCAAACTTGACAACGACCCGACGGCTCTGGAACAGATCAAAGAAAAAGAATACTATAAAAAATATCTGCTTGACAAACGGGAAATCTACATTGTTGGCGTGAACTTCGATTCAGAAAAAGGCAATCTGATCGGCTGGGAAGATGAAAAAGTAACAAAGTAAACCTCCCGGATGTCTCTTCAAACTCTCTATTGCAGCGTGATGCAAACGTCACTCAGCATTGAATGTTCTAAGAAAAATGGTGAATTGACAGAATAAACGCACACTGCTTTTGCAATCGTCACCTTCAAAAAAAAATGAAAAAAAATTTTGTATTTGTGGAAATTGCACTGCTTTGGGTGTATCTTATAGGGATTGTATATAAACATGAGGTGATTTTTTTATGAATACTGATAATTTTTATGTAACGACGCCCATTTATTACGTCAATGATAAGCCCCATATCGGTCACGCCTACACGACAGTGCTTGCCGATGTGCTGGCGCGCTACCACCGTTCTCTCGGCGATGCGACCTACTTTCTGACCGGGACCGATGAACACGGTCAGAAGGTGGAAAAGGCCGCCGCAAAACGCAACATGGATAATCTCGCCCACTGTGACGAAACCGTGGTGCGCTTTCAGGAACTCTGGAAACGGCTGGGCATCACCAACGACCGTTTCATCCGGACTACTCAGGAGTTCCACAAAAAGGTCGTGAGCGATATTTTGCAGAAACTCTATGACGCTGGCGAGATCTACAAAGCCGAATACACCGGCTGGTACTGCGTCGGCGATGAACGTTTCTTCACCGAAAAAGATCTTGTTGACGGCAAATGCCCCGAATGCGGCAGAGAGGTCCAGCCCATCAAGGAGTCCAACTACTTCTTCCGCATGAGCAAATATCAGGACTGGCTCATCGACTACATCCAGACCCATCCGGACTTCATTCTGCCCGCTTTCCGCGCCAATGAAACGCTTGGATTTCTGCGCAAACCGCTCAACGACCTTTGCATCAGCCGCCCCAAATCCCGTCTGGCATGGGGGATCGAACTGCCCTTTGACAAGGACTACGTCTGCTACGTCTGGTTCGATGCGCTGATCAACTATATTTCCGGGGTCGGCTATCAGCAGGATGATGAAATGTTTGAAAAATGGTGGCCCGCCAGCTGTCAGTTGATCGGCAAAGATATTCTTACGACCCACAGTGTTTACTGGCCGACCATGCTCAAAGCGATGGGGTTGCCCATGCCGAAAACCATTTTTGCCCACGGCTGGTGGCTCACCGGGAACACCAAGATGAGCAAATCCCTCGGAAACGTGGTCAATCCGATGGATATGGTCGATAAGTGCGGCGTGGATGCGTTCCGTTACTTCCTGCTTTCAGAGATGTCTTTGGGGAACGACGCCAACTTCTCTGAAGAGGCGTTTGTGGCGCGTTACAACAGCGACCTTGCCAACGACCTTGGCAATCTGCTTTCCCGAGTGGTAAAGATGACTCTCCGCAGTTGTGAAGGCGTTGTTCCCGCACCCGGAGAACTGGCCCCCGAAGATATTGAACTCAATACCGAAGTTGCCAATGCCGTTGCCGCCATGGAGCAGAGCCTCAAGGCGATGAAGATCGATCAGGGCATCGATGCGGTGATGAATGCGGTTCGTGCCGGAAACCGTTATCTGGAAAAGACGGCACCGTGGACGCTTGCCAAAAAAGGCGAGACCGAACGCCTCCATACCGTGCTTTACACGGCTGCGGATGCGTTGCGTCAGGTGGCGGTGCTGCTGGCACCGGTGATGCCCGAAAAGATGGCTGAACTCCGCGAGGTGCTCGGTTATACGGGCGATGAAGCGAAGGCGTGCCGCATTGCGGACTTGAAGAACGCCGCTGATCTTGCCGGACGGAAGATGACGGATTGTGCCGGACTTTTCCCCCGTATTCAAGTTGAAGAAGAGGCAAAAGCCGTTGCTCCTGCTCCCAAGGCGGAAAAAGCCAAGGAAGTTCCCCCGGTCGAATTGATCGGCATTGAAGATTTCGCCAAGGTCCAACTCAAGACGGCGAAGGTGCTGAAAGCGGAAAAGGCGGAAAATTCCGATAAACTTCTGAAACTCCAGCTGGAAGTGGGAACAGAAACCCGCCAGATCGTTTCGGGCATTGCGGAATACTACACGCCCGAAGCCATCACGGGGAAAACGATCATTCTCGTTGCGAACCTGAAACCCGCCGTGATCCGCGGCATTGAATCCAACGGAATGCTGCTTGCCGCCAAGAAGGGCAAAAAACTCCACCTCGTGACTCTCGACGGAGAAATGCCCTCCGGCGTAATCATCGGGTAAGAAAGAGTCTGTTGCAAAACTGTTTTGCGGGGAAAAAACCTTTTTGGTAAAAGGTTCTTTTCCCCGCCCCCTTTTTCCAAAACCTTTCGGGGGAATTGCTTTTATTGAAGTCAATAAAAGCAATTCCAACTTATTTTTGCAATGTTTTTCCAGAGGTGATTTCTGCCGCAGTTATATGAAACAGGGGCATCGCAATTTTTCGGACGTTATCGTATTGTAATGAAGAAGATGGGCTGCGCCTTCACAAAACGACCTGCTCCTCCGGAGCTTCCCGGTCGGTCGTTTTGTTCCGGCTACGCCTGATGCACAGTTTTATAATCAATCATAAATGTGCGCAAAATACCGGACACTACCTGGCGAACTGTTAAACTTCGCCGTCTGCAGATTGAGAATATTTCTTCAAGTCTTCTTTTATGTAATATTTTGCATTGAGACTGTCAAGCAAAGCAACGACATCAACATAAAATTTATGCCAATCGACTTGGTCTTCAACTTCTTTCATGTGATTGAGTTTACCGACTTTCCAGAAGTCAACATATGGGGCTGCTTTACGAATAACAGCAAGAGCTTCTTCCGGATCAATAACAGGCTCAAGACTTACCCAAGTGCGAATTCCTGCTTCGTGAGCTTCCTTCAGAATTTGAAATCGCTCTTCAACCGGTGCAGCATTAGGTTCCCACTCCTGACGCAAAGCATCATTAACGAAACAGACGGTAACGCCCAATTCTATTTTGGCGGCTTTGATAATGTCAAAATCCCGCTTGACAAGTTCGTAAGCACCTTTGGTCAGAATTTTACTCTTTAACCCAAACTGTTGAACTATCCTCAATATACGACGGGTAATCTTATATCGTTCTTCTATCGGCTGATAAGGATCACTCAAGAAACTGAACAAGATAGGGCGTTTATCGTTATTTTCATGCATCCGTTCTGCATCGCTGCGAAAAGCCTCTACAACTTTATCTCTGATCGCGACATCGGGAGAATGCCAGTCTTCCATTTTCTTTCGCATACAGCTGGGAGCGAAACAATACTTGCAGCCATGGGTACACCCCATGTACCAGTTGCATGCCAATTCTGAATATTCTTTAGCCCGTCCTTTTGGCTCGTAAATTACTCGCATATACTCATTCCTCTTCTGCGTATTCCAACGCAACAGAAGGCTGTTTCCCTGCCCAATTACTGTAAGAAACGTTTATTTTTTTATTTAGAATGAAGCCTTCTTTTCTTAATTTATTAACAGCCTCTTTAGCGTGAGAAGCTAACATGCCATTTCTGACTGCGACAAGATACAAACCACGATCAGTAATCCTCGGTCTCTCTTTCAGACGTTCGATTAACCAAGATTGAAATTCTCTGATTCGAGATGGGATATCATTCTCCGGAAATAAGCTCGGTTGTGAATCATCAATATGATCATGATCTATATCAAAATTGGCATCGCCGCCCATATTCCATGCTTCTTTAAGGAACTTATCTATACCAGCGGGATGGCGAGAGCCAAAAATCAAACCATATACATTAGAACCTTTTTTAATGGAGTATCGTCCTAAGAAATAGCCACTCGGGGCCCAATTTCGGTTGTAGGATTCTGCCAGAATTCGTAAAACATTATCCCCAGTCATACTCTGCTTATCTTCTTCTGTCAGAGGAGGCAAGTATTTTACGATATCTGCAAGATCCTTAAAGCGATTAGCTGTTGCCGCAGCCAAATAAAACATAAAATCAGTATGAGATAAAGAGGTTAATGTCTTGAAAATATCTTCAGTAACTTCCTTCAAACCAAATTGATCAATGAAAATAAAATTGGCTGTTTCACCAGCACGCATACATGGTAAATATAACTGAAATTGTGAAGCAAAATCTGTATTAGTGGTTACAATGTTGACAACGGGTACTAATGCTTTGATTTGCTTTACTGTTTCTTGCAAAGACTGATATTTCTTTGTGTCAATTTCATTCAAATATAATGTTATTTTTTTATCAAGAGTTTTTGTCTCACAATGTTTGTCAATTGCAATTTTCAATTCTTGAGCTGCAATCAATGGACTTGCGACATTACCATTAGCATCAGTCCCCGGACCGGCGAAGAAATCAAATATTTGTATAGATTTAGTCCATTGAGTATTAAGAAATGTTGGCAACCAAGCACGCAAATATAATCTGTACAAATCTAACTTGCGATTTGTTCCTTTGTCAAATTCTTTATCATGAAAGTTTTTATTATGAGCCATAGTTCATTTACTCCATTGGTTTGATTGCGGTTTCAATGAAGTTGATTTCATCTGCAGAGAGGTTGTATTTGGCATACAGCTGCTTGTCTATTTCGGGGATGGGCGCACTCCAATCAATGTCACTTTCAGAAGTAAAGTCTTGAAGAGGTACATGGGCCCATGTGTCGATTGGATTATGCTGAGTTACTTTTAGAGTTCCAAGCATAGTTCTTGCAAATCTGCTTTTTACATACTTTATACAAGCTTTGGCTTCTTCTTTGTTGTCAAAAGAACCAATCGCAATGAAGGAGCCTGTAAAGCCGATTAACGGCTCGCCGATTAACGGCGTAGAAAGAACCTCTCCTATTGCTCCAGTACCATTAGCTTCCGGAACCAAAACCTTATACTTATCTAAAATTTCATTTTCTTCAAGGTATTTTCTCGGAATATAAAGCATTACACGCTTATTCTTAATCAAACCTTGTATACCACAATCGCCACTATGTTTTTCACTGGAGAAAACATCCAGTTTATCAAAGGCATTTGACCTTAAACGTTTATCTGTCCCATTGCTGCCAATAATGTTCTTGTAATGAGGGAAGTCTGCATACAAGGTGGCAAAATTGTATTTTGATTGAACATTCATGATCGACATCAAACTTTCAAATTCTTCGCTTACAACCTTGGCCATAATGTCACGAAGACCATCATGTGCAATAAAGAACTTAATTGGTTTGAAAGATTCTTGTGTATTCCAATACGTAACAGCCACACCGCCCTTGATGTCAACAGTTGGGAATACCTCTTCGCTGTTTGTCCAGTAGCGTACGACCTTATAATGCTCATCGTTGAGCATTTTATCGTTCCAATCTTTCGGGGTTTTGCCCGCATTAAACAGGAAGCGTCCGGGATGGATAAAAGTTCCTCTGCCGCTGATAGCACGAGCGGCATCTATAAAGAGGTGGTAAATCGGGTCAGAACCATTGGCATCTCCAGCCGCCATTACTTGATACGGAGGATTGCCGACAATTGCATCAAATTTCATCTTACTATTTCCTTTCAATCCCCAGTAGTTGCAACGGCTGACTTTGTCTGTAAACTGCTGTGACTTATTTTTCAACATATTGATCAGATCATCAAAGCAATGGGCGTTGACTTTGCCATCTCTGAAACCAAGCAAGGTTCGCTTGGTAATGCTCTTTGCCATCTTGGTCTTGCAGATAACAAATATATTCTTGGCAACCACTTTCAGCCAGAGCTGGTACTGATCTTCTGTGGTCGGTTCGGGATTCATATTGAATGGATCTTCTGCTTTCCGTTTGTTCCGGTAGATGCTGTATGCCACATACAACGGATAGAGACCGCTTTTGGAATTGATTTCCAGAACCTTGCTGTCAGAATCAAACACTTCAGCCGTCACCTCGCCACGATCAACAAAACGTGGCGAAGCAAGCGGAGTTTCAAATTTGTCATCATAAAAAGTATAGCCGCCGAGACAATCGCTCAAGTGCATATTGACAACCCGCCACGGAGTCAACACGGTTTCTTTATCCGGATTGCGGAAGGTGTTGAATATGGCAGTGATACGTTCTATACGTTCTTCAATCGGTAACGCATCTGCAGCTCTTGCCATAGCTCTGATTCGTTTGCCAGCAGCTCTGAATACATCCGGTTCGTAATACTTTTTGAACGCATTGAACTTCTGCTTGGATACTCCACGAGGCATAAATTCATCCCATGACTGCGGGTCTATCAGATCAGTAAAGTTGTCAATGGTGATTTCCTGATCTTCATCTTTTACTTCTGCACCGTAGAGCATCAGCGGCATACGGATTGAAATACCACGCAAAATAGATACTGCAGTATCACGAAGTTTTCGCTTCTCTTTCTTTTCTTCAAGCAGTTTCTTTTCAGCGTCGGTCAGTTCATGCCCTTTGCGTTTCTTGCTTTCGACATCTTCAAGTTCTTCGTACTGCTCATTGGTAAAGCCTTGTTTATTGACATCAATATCGCCGCTTTTCGGCATCGCTTTGGTCTGACCGATGATCTTTTTCAGCTCGTTAAATTCGTCCACCTGAACGCCGTCAAGTTTCATCAGGGCATCGTTGTTGTAGAGATAGCCGTCTTCAAAGCCATTACGGACAACCCGCTCAACATAGGCTTTTTTCAACTGTTCCAGCATCTGATCGACCTTGTACGCCGACATCTGGGTGCCGCTCATAGAGATAACCGGACAGAAGTTGAGGAAGTCTCCAACAGCTTTTCGGTCATCATTGGTGGTTTTACCAACTTTGGAGGAAATCTTGGCTGTTTCGGCAATGACTTTTAAAGTACGATCGGGAGCAAAGTCAAATACAAAGCATTCGGTCTTTACTTTGCCGTTAATTGTTGCTGGTGTCTGACAACGGAATATGGTCTGCATATAAGAGGACGCAGAGGTATTGAACGATCCAGCCAACATAAATACCGCCGTCCACGCCGGAACAGATACGCCGGTCGTCAACCGTCCACACGAAAGCGTGATAGTATAGGTATCCTCGGCATTCGGACCGATCGCATCGTTGACCAACTTCAACGCTGCATCGGATTCAGCGTCATCATCGCCATCACCAGCAACATTCACAATCTCAAACTGGCCAAACACCGGATGTTGTTTCAGCATTGCACTCAACGCTTTGGCTTCTTTTACCCCCGGTACTCTCCAGAATGAATGACGGAAGTTGTCTCTGTTGGCTTGGGTTGCGTACGGGTAGTTGCTTTCATTATCAAGTTTACAAATCAGATTCAGGAACTTCAGAACATCCTGTTTGTGGATAAATTCCCCATCATTGGCAACTCGAAAGAACTCGTGGAAGTTAAAGGCTACATCTTCATCAGCATAAGCATTGAATTGCTTGCCCAAGTCAAATGTGAAAATATTGAGCCTGGGTAGTGATTCGTATGGATTATAATCACCCGGGTGATCTCGGAACCAGTCAGCTTTTGCTTTCTGCTCCATCACATAGTCCCAAGTATAGATTTCATCATCCTGATACTCATCCAGCAAATTGAACGGAGTTCCAGAAAGATGCAAAACTCTGGTCTCGTCTTTGGTCAGTTCTTTCAATACGTTTTGACCGAGATCGGTTTTTGTTCCTTCGTGAGCTTCATCAACGATTATCAAGTCCCATTGAGCCGAAAAGAGTTCATTGTTTTTATCGAACTTACCCCCCGCAACTTCAGAGCCTCGTAAATCCTGCATTGAAGCAAAATAAACGTAATGCTTACCCTTGCCGACGCTCTTCTCAAGATTGACAAAACTCTCACCCTTATTTTTAGAACCGTAGGCAAAGTCAGGGCGATCATAGAAAATCTTGTTAAAGTCATCAAACCATCCGTCATTGACAGCCGGGCGGTGGGTAAGGATCAAAGTTCTGGAATACTCCATATCCTTGACAACTTGCAACGCTGACAAGGTTTTGCCAAAACGCATTTTGGCATACCAGAGCATCTGTTTGTTCTTCTTAAATTGTTTCTTGGTCTTCTCAATCGCAGTTTTCTGCTCCGGTCGGAATATAATTGGATTTTGACCATGGCTGATTTCGGTGGAGTTCAGAGACTGCCGTCCCTCTTTTACTGCAGTGATTGCTCGCTTTACAGTTTCCAGATCCGTGACAAACCATTCATCTGCTTTTGCTTGTGTATCAAACACTTTCTTCTTAATGCCCGAACGTTCCAGCACTTCATGGACATCATGATCTCGGAATGCAACAACTCGATTGCCTTTCAGGTGGACAGTTATTTCTGTGTAAATCAAATCATAAGCAATACCAGCCGTCTGAGTGTAACTGTTGATTCGCTTTTTGGCGGCTTGATTCAGTAAATTGCTGTTGGGACGGAACAAGTCGTTATTATTCAGTACGCCGCCTTCTACGGTAGCATCGCCAACTTTTAAACAACCTTTGTGCGCTGGATCATTGATCCGCATTACATATATCAATTTGGGGACAAGCGATAAACTGTAATTACTTTTCATTTTAATGTCCCTTTTTTGAAGAGAGTTCTGAATTCAATCTTGCGTCCTTGCTTTCCGGTCTTCGGATCTTTCGCCCACCAATCTTTGACCAAGCAATATGTGCCGTTGTGTTTATCTTTATCTCCGGTTACACATCCCGGACAAGGCAACATATTTACGGATGCTGCATCCTCAAATGCCAATCTTGGCTGCGTATCTTCGGTGTCGTGGCAACTGTCAGGAATAACAAGTTTTAATCCGTCCATTTGCCAAATATTCCAAGAGACAATATAGGCGATGTACCTGATAGACTTCTTTTGAGGAGATCTGCCGAATTTCAAGTTGTAATTCTCAATGAAAGTATAAAGCATCGCTTCTCTTGCCAGCAGCAAACTGTCGCCCTGCCATTCAAAGGCATAAATATTGCGGTATGCTTCTTGGGCAGCTTCAAGCCATTCTCCTGAAACGTGAACATTTTCATTGATGACCCGAAGTTTACGATCAAGCATTCCGATACGCTGTTCAACAGGGATAAACTCACCGGTGGTCGTATCGTAGCGACTGGTGATATACGGAGCTTCACCGCAGGTTATTTCCAGCCGGGGGGCTTTTACATAATCCCACCATGTCTTACCTTCTGGGAATTTGACAGGATTGGAATTAACCTCCCAAGTATGACGACCATCCGGGGTATTGATCTCTTCGTTGAAAGCCCAGTCGTAGCCGAACCATGCATTGTCAACCAAATTGATTTGGGCATTGCAAATCCACGAGGGAGTGAATACTTCAGCCATATCCCGGACACGGGCAGTTTGCAACTCTTTGTCTTTCTGGACTCGTGGACGAATTACTTTGCCATATTGACCAGTGATACAGGCTGGTTTAATTTCATCATGGTAATTGAAACCCTTATCCATTTCTGCGTAATTGTCAGTCGCCCAGAAGATGTTTTTACCGGTGGTATGATCGCGCAACAGAACTTCCAATACTTCAGGGTATCTCTCGCGGAGATCATTCTCTGAAACATCGGCTGCATTAGTATTTAATTGAAGTTTTGGTTCTGTCACGTCCTCACCTGAATTTTACTGGATGTACCTTATTTGGATAATATAGCACACCTATCGTAATTTTCAATCTGAAATTCAAATATTTATCAACCAAAGGTTGATATTGAATGTGCCTTGTCTCTCTTATTGTCCCAAGGAGGAAAAATAGTTGTCTTCGCCAGAGCTCGCAAGAAATTAGCGAGTTCTGGGCCTATTTGTTTACGCAAATGATTTCACAATGTTGATTTTTTACTGTAATTTGGTGATTTTATCAAGGAAAATTTGAAAAAATGCAGTATCTTATACAGAAAGTTACTGTTTTGAAATTTTACAACCAATAAGGAATTTCTGATA
This sequence comes from Lentisphaeria bacterium, assembly GCA_017466125.1. Taxonomy (GTDB): domain Bacteria; phylum Verrucomicrobiota; class Lentisphaeria; order Victivallales; family Victivallaceae; genus Victivallis. The sequence continues at coordinate 9,936 of JAFTUS010000057.1, forward strand.
TGTTCCGTCCCGATTTGATCACTGAACCGGAAAAAATCATCCGCAGTTCTGTTGTTGAACTCCGGCTCCGCCGCAGTTGCTCCGCATTTCTGGAATTCGATCTCTTCTCCACAGAAGAAAAATTCGGGTTTGCAAGCAGTGCCGATCCCGCTATGAATGAACGCGGAAACAAGAAAAAATATTCCAAACAAAGCACTCTGCGGATCGACGTTTTTGAAAATTCTCTGCGGGTCCGTTTCTGCGATGCCACGCAGGTCCCGGAAAATGAACTGCCGATCGTTATCGCTCTGCCGCCAACAGCAACGGCTCCGGCGGAAATCTCCGAAACAGATACCGGATATATCTGGAATAATGGCTCTTTTGAACTCTCTTTCCGCAAAAATGACGGCAGAATGGAATGTCGGCACAACGGCCGCAAAATCGTTACCGTCGGCGGCAGCGAAAAAAACTACTTCTACCATTGGGACGCATACAGTACCGGCATTTGCCGGATCATCGACAGCGGAGAACCTCTCGCCGTTGAGAAGTTCTCGTTCAGCGCAAATGAGGCAATATACGGGTTCGGAGAAACGTTCGGCAAACTCAACAAAAACGGCGAAACTATCCATCTGGATATTTCTGACGCTCTGGGCGTAACCACTCCGCGCTGTTACAAAAATGTTCCCTTCTTTATGAGCAGTTGCGGATATGGCGCATTCTTCAACGACTCCTGCCGGATGCGGTTTGATGTGGGCTCCCGCAGCCGCTGTGACATTCAGGCAGTACTGGATTGCGGCAAATTGGACTATTTCCTCTTCTTCGGCACATTCAAAGAGATCCTCGGCAGTTATACCGCCATGACCGGACGCGCCCCCATGCTCCCGGAGTGGAGTTTCGGCTTCTGGCAAAGCAAACTGACCTACAAATCTGCGGATGAAATTCTTGAAGTTTCACGCCAACTCCATGATAACGGCATCCCCTGCGATGTACTGCACCTCGATACCGGTTGGTTTGAAAAAGAGTGGCTCTGCGATCTGGAATTCGACCGCAAACGCTTTCCCCATTCCGGAGAATGGCTCCGCGAATTGAAAAAACGCGGCATCCGCCTCTCTGTGTGGCAGATCCCCTACCTCCCGGAAGGAACTCGCCTCTTTGAACGCCTGAAAGCCGCCGGAGGTTTTGCCCGCACCGCCGATGGAGAAATTTATAATATCCGTTTCTGTCTCGCAGAGGATTTCAAGGGCGAAGTCGTCGGGATCGTGGACTATACCAACCCCGAAACAGTGCGGATCATGGATGAAGAATTCGGCCGGCTGATGACAGTTCACGGCGTCGATGTGATAAAAACCGACTTCGGCGAAAGCATCCCCGATGATGCCGTTTTCTGCAACGGAATGACCGGAAAAGAGATGCACAATCTCTATCCGCTCTACTATAATGATGCTGTTTTCAAAATCACGCAGAAATATACCGCTTCCGGTCTGGTCTGGGGGCGAAGTGCCTGGGCTGGCGGTCAGCGTTATCCGCTGCAGTGGGGCGGGGATAATTCCAGCAATTTCGACAATATGCTGCCCCAGTTGGGCGGCGGTCTGTCGCTGGGAATGAGCGGGTTTACTTTTTGGAGTCAGGATATCGGCGGATTTCTCGGTGAAATGGGCGGCAAACTGCTGATCCGCTGGATGCAGTTGGGGGCTTTCCTTTCCCATTGCCGGGTGCATGGTTACGGTGATCGTGAAATCTTCAAACGTCCGGAACAGGAGAAACTTCTCTGCCGCGAAGCCATCCGTCTGCGTTACCGCCTGATGCCTTATCTTATCGAACAATCCAAACAGGCGGCAGCCGACGGTCTGCCGGTGTTGCGCAGTCTGGTGCTGGAGTTTGAAAACGATTTCAACACACGCAATATTACCGATCAGTTCCTGTGGGGAGACAGCATAATGGTCGCTCCGGTCATGACTGAAGAGGATGAACGCGATGTTTATTTCCCGGCGGGACGCTGGGTCGATTTCTTCACGGGCGAAGAGATTTACGGACCGGTTTGGAAACATATTTCCTGCCCGCTGGAATATGCTCCCGTCTATTTGCGCGAAGGGGCGATCGTTCCGGTTGCCGAGGTAAAAATGACCGTCCCGGAAACCCTTTCCGGAGACATCACCCACATCGTTTGCAGAAGTTCCCGCCCCGGGAAGTTCCAGTTGGGGAACATGGTCTATCTCTTTGACGGCAGAGAGCATACTCTTACCGTAGAAGGCAAAAAAACGGCTGCCGAACTGCGCTGAGAGATGTCCCGTCGGGCGGCGTGGTATCGCTCCTGTCGGTAGTGCGGTTGCCCTTAGCTGCGACTGACGGAGAGGTCGGACATGTCAGACAAGTCGGACTTGTCGGACAAAATGGCCTTGGTGCGGCAAGCAGAGGCTCTTGGTGTCGGCTCTCGGCGCAGATTGCGGCGTGGGCACCTGCCGGTAGTACGGGGGACTTTGGCTGCGACTGGCGAATAAGCCCTATAAGCCCTATAAGCCCTATAAGCCAAGAGCCTCTTGGTGCGGCGAGAGACGCTGACCGGCAGTACAAGAGCCTCTGCTTGCCGCACCAGTAACCCCGTCCATAAAGTCCATCATTGTCCATTTCGTCCATCCTCCCGCAGTCGCAGCCAAAGCAGTTCAAACAGTACCGGTCTCCTGACAGGCGGCATTATTTTATAATTTTCGGTGAAAAAACTGCAAAAATATTTCATTTTATCTGCTTTTCGCCTTGAAAAATTTGTATTTTGGCTGCATATTAGTTAATTGATGGTTTTTAAAGTCAAAAGTCAATGGATACTTAAATATATAAAGGAGAAAAAATGAATCTGTTGAATATCACTGCGGCAGCAGCCGCCCCCGCCGGACAGGGCAATCAGCTTATGTCTTTCATCCCGTTGATCCTGATTTTTATCGTCATGATGTTTTTCATGAGCCGCTCCCAGAAAAAACAGCAGCAGAAACGTCAGGAGATGCTCGACCGCATCGTAAAAGGTTCCCGTGTTCTGCTTCAGAGCGGCATGATGGGAACCGTCACTGAAGTCAAAGAAAAAAGTTTCCTCGTCGAAATCGCCGACAAAGTCGTGGTCGAAGTCGTGACCAACGGCGTTGCCGATCTGGTGGAAACAACTGAAGAAAACAAGCAGGCGTAAGGGAGGATTTCTGATGAACAAACGTCCCCTGATGCTGCGTACAGCGATCGTTCTGGTGGTCATTGCAGTCTTTGCTTCTGCCATGTACCCCCTCTTTCCCCGCAACTACTACGATGCCTTCCAAAGCCTGCTGAAAGACAAAAACGATAAAGCGGCTCTGGAACTGGTGGAATATGCCAAAGGACTTCAGGCAAAAGATGCCGAACTCTATCCCTCTCAAGCTCTGCTTCAGGCCGCCAGCGATAAAAATATGACCCTGACCGACCGGGTCAAAGGAGAAGGTTTGCAGGATAACCGTGATGTCATGAGTCTGATCCGCAAACATGCATCCAGTTCCATCCGTCTCGGCCTTGACCTCAACGGCGGTGTGGAATTCATGCTCCAACTGGTTCCCGATCAGGAGTTTCTCGCCAAAGTCAAAAATCAGAAAGGCGACGGAGAAACCGCCGCTGAAATCGAAAGCCGTATGCAGTCCGAATTCGACCGCTACCGCGACGTGGCGATCGAGATCCTCCGCAAACGTCTGGAAGGTCAGAAGATCTACGAGGCGGAAATCGCCCCCTCCGGCAGCGATTACGTCGCTCTGCGCGCCCCCATCGTCACCAAAGACGAAAAACTCAAACTCATGAACCTGATCCAGATGAGTGCAAAACTCAACTTCCGTCTGGTTCACCCCGATAATATGCGGGAGATCCAGGCCTATCTCGCCGACCCCAAAGCCTATCGTGTCCCCGTCGGCTATGAGTTGATGAAAACGACCGAATTTGACAAAAACAACAAGATCCACGAGAACTATACGCTCGTGAGCAAACGCTCCGAAATGACCGGCAAAGGCGTTTCCAGTGCCTACGCTTACAAGGATGAATTCGGTCAGCGCAAGATCACGCTCCGCTTCAATCCCGACGGAGCCCGCGACTTTGCCCGTGTGACCGGAGCCAATGTCGGCCGCCAGCTCGCCATCGTGCTGGACGGTCAACTCTACTCCGCCCCCACCATCAATGGCCCCATCCCCTCCGGCAGTGCCGAAATCACCGGTCAGTTCACGGAAGAAGAGGCGAAGAGCATCGCCGATGCCCTCGTTTCCGGCAGTTTCCCCTTCCAAATCAAAGTCAATGCCGTTTTCGATACCGACCCGACACTGGGTGCATCCAACGTCAAAAACGGTATCTGGGTGGGATTTCTCTCTCTGGTCTGCGTGGCGATCTTCATGATCATCTACTACCGCACCGCCGGTATCTTCACCATCGTGGCTCTGGTGCTGAACATTCTGCTCATCCTCGGCGCACTGGCGGCATTTGACTGCACGCTGACGCTGCCCGGTATCGCCGGTATCGTTCTGACCATCGGTATGGCTGTGGATGCCAACGTGCTGGTCTTTGAACGTATCCGTGAAGAACTGCAATCGGGCAAAAGTCTGCGCACAAGTGTCGATCAGGGGTATTCCCGCGCCCTCTCCTCGGTGTTGGACGCCAACATCACCACCCTCATCACTGCCTTTATTCTGATGTACGTCGGTACGGGTGCGATCAAGGGGTTTGCCATTACGTTGAGCATCGGTATTCTGACAAGTCTTTTCACGGCACTTTTCGTCTCCCGGCTGCTTTTCGACTATCTCTTCCGTTACGTTTCCGGTTTCGACAAACTGGATATGCTCTGCTTCTTCAAGCACCCCAACATCAACTTCAACCGTCTGTGGCCGATTTTGAGCAAATTCACACTGCTGATGCTCATTGCCTCTTTTGCCCTCTTCTTCGTGAAAGGCAAGAATATGCTGGGCGTGGACTTCACCGGCGGAACACAGGTGACCTTCAACTACTCCGAACAGATCCCCAAGGAGAAACTTGAAGCCGTCCTCCGCAAAGCGGGATATGATGCCACGGTCAACTACAAATACAATGCCGCCGCCGCTTCTGAAAAAGCCAAGGTGCAGATCCTCGTCCGCGGCGACCTGACCAAAGCCTCTGTGGACTCCAGCCCCAAAGATGCTCTGGCAAAACTGCTGAACAATGCGTTCCCCGCCGCCAAACTTTCCGGTGGCGAAGAGACCAGCGTCGGCGGTTTGATCGGAAGAGAATTTACCAAATACGCCTTGATCGCCATTGCACTTTCGATCGTGGGTATTCTGGTTTACGTCTCCATCCGTTATGAATTCTTCTACGCTCTCTCCTCTGTGCTGGCTCTGGCGCATGACGTGATCATCGTACTGGGGATTTATCTGGCTCTCGGCAGAACGATCTCCCTCTCCACGGTGGCGGCAATTCTGACGGTGATCGGTTACTCCATCAACGACTCGGTGGTTATCTTCGACCGTATCCGCGAAAACCTGCGCAACGATGTCTGCAAGACTTTCGCAGAAACGGTCAACCTCTCGATCAATCAGACGCTGAACCGTACAATGCTGACGACATTGACCACCTTTATTTCGGTCTTTATTCTCTTCATCGCCGGCGGCGTTGCCATCAATGACTTCGTGCTGATCATGATGCTGGGTGTGATCGTAGGTACTTACTCCTCCGTATTCATCGCCGCACCGCTGGTCAACTGTTGGTACACGCGTCAGGAAAAACGCCGCAAACACAACTAATTTCAACAAGCCGGCGGTTCTGACAACTGCCGGTTTTTTATTCAGGAGAAAACAACTATGTTCGGAAACCTTGCTGAAATGGCAAAACTCATGGGCAAAGCCAAAGAGATCCAGGCCGGAATGAAAAAGTTCAAGGAAGATATGCCCAATGCAGAATATTCCGCCACCAACTCCAACGGCAGCGTGAAAGTGACCGTCTCCGGCGACTTCCGCATCAAAAATGTGGAAATCACTGAAAACGCCTCCGTCAATCCTGTTATTTTAAGTCAGGATTTCACCGAAGCTGCCAACACCGCTCTGAATATGGCAAAACTTGCCGCCCAGCAGAAAATGGCTGAAATGACCGGCGGGCTCGGCATCGATTTGCCCATGTTTTAAGGAAGGTTCGTTTCTATGGCGGCGCACTATCCGGCATCCGTGGAAGAGTTGATCTCCGTGCTGAAACTTCTGCCCGGCATCGGCAGACGCGCGGCAGAACGCCTCGCCCTTGCCATGCTGGACTGGGGACAGGATCAGCTGCAGGATTTCGGCAAACTGATCGCCTCTCTCCCCGAAACCGTCGGCTGCTGTCCGCAATGCGGGGCATTGTCCGATGCGGGCGAACTCTGCGCCGTCTGCCGTCAACCCGACCGGGATACCGGTTTGCTCTGTGTCGTGGAAAATATGGCGCAGCTTTTCGCCATCGAAAACAGCGGAAACTACAAAGGTTTGTACCATATTCTGGGCGGCCGCCTCTCTCCGCTGAATTCGCAGAACGGCGAAAATCTCAATATCAGCGGTCTGCTCGCCAAAGCCGACAGCGGCACTCTCCGTGAAATCATCCTCGCATTGAGCCCCGATGTGGAAGGGCGGGCTACCGCCATTTATCTCTCGGAACTGCTGGAGGGGAAACCGGTCAAAGTGACCCGTCCTGCCCTGGGATTGCCCGCCGGTGCCAATCTTTCTTACGCCGACAGTGCCACCATCACAGCCGCACTCAACGGCAGAATCATGCTTTCCGGTGGTGACAAATGAGCGCAGTCCGTGTCATCACGCAGCAGCAGTCCGACGCCCTGCGCTCCATTCTGGAAGAGAAAAACTGGACGTTCAGCGACCTTCCATACGCCCGCTGGAAAGCGGTCGGCGACAAGGTCAACGCCGTCTCTTATGACTCCGGCAAACTGGTCGTTCAGGGCGCAAAAGCGGCGGAGTTCATCGAATTTATCCTCGAACCTCTGATCGGCGTGGAACTGCCCGCAGAAACCGCTCCCGAAAATCTCTCGCCGCACTGCGGCGTGGACGAAAGCGGCAAAGGGGATTTCTTCGGCCCGCTCATCATTGCGGGTGTCTACGTTAATGAGTTCACAGCCCCCAAACTCCGTGCCCTCGGCGTCTGCGACTCCAAAATGATCAAAAGCGACAAAAAAATCTGCGAACTGGCGCAGAAGATCCGGGAGATCGTCGGCACGGCTTACACCGTAGTTACCCTTCCCCCCGCAACTTACAACCGCCTTTACAGTCAGATCGGCAATCTCAACCGTCTGCTGGCGTGGGGTCACGCCCGCTGTATCGAGAACATTCTGGAAAAAGTTCCAGACTGCCCTCACGCCCTGTCCGATAAGTTCGGGGACGAAAGTCTTATTAAACGCGCCCTGATGGAAAAAGGCAGAAAAATCCGTCTGGAACAGCGCACCAAAGCCGAAAGCGACATTGCCGTTGCCGCCGCAAGTATTCTGGCCCGGGAGGGCTTTGTAAACGGGTGCGCCAAACTGTCGGAACGTTTCGGCATGGAATTCACCAAAGGGGCGGGGCCGAAAGTAAAAGAAAACGGCCGTCAACTGCTGGCTCACTATGGAGCGGAGGCGTTCACTGAATGTGCCAAACTCCATTTCAAAACCTATCAGGAATTACTCAACGAAGGAGAATTATTATGAACATCATTGATTTCTTTACCGCAAGTACCGGCGAAAAAGCCAAACTCTACACCCTGACCAACGGAACCGGATTTGAAGTGGACGTCACCGACTGGGGCGGCACACTTACCGCATTGCGCACTCCCGGCAAAGACGGCAAAATGGTCGATATTCTGCTTGGCTACAAAAATCCGGCAGACTACGAAAACAACGGTCCTTTCATCGGCGCCCTGATCGGCCGCTTCGCCAACCGTATCCCCAACGGCCGTTTCACTCTGAACGGAAAAGTTTACAACCTCGAACTCAATGACCGCGGACGTCCGAATACCCTGCACGGAGGCAAAAGTTATGCCCACCGCCTCTGGAAAGCAGAAGTTCTTGACGATGCCACGTTGAAACTGATCCTGAAAAGTCCCGACGGTGATGCGGGTTTCCCCGGCAATCTGGATATCGAAGTGATCTACCATGTGACTGCCGGTAACGAACTCTGCATCGATTACAAAGCCGTTACCGATGCTCCGACCATGATCAACCTTACCAATCATGCTTACTTCAATCTGAATGGCGAACCTGCTCTGGAATGTAAGGACCATGTGGTCTGGTCGATCTGCGAAGGCCATACGGAAGTCAATGATGTCCTCGCCCCCACCGGCCGCACCATTCCGTCAGCCGGAACGATTTTTGACTTGCGAAACGGTCAGACCTTTGAAGATATTTACGCCTCTCCCGAAGCCCCCATCGCCTTTGACGACAACTTTGTTGTGGCACAGGAAGCGGGAACGTTCCGCAAAAATGTTTTCAGAGTTCTCTCCAAACGTACCGGTGTCACGCTGGAAGTCGATACCGACCAGCCCGGAGTGCAGTTCTACATGGGTTACTGGCTGGACGGCACTTGTCTGGGCAAATGCGGCAGTTACTATCCCCGTTTCGGCGCATTCTGTCTGGAAACCCAGCTGTGGCCGGACTCCACCAATCAGAAAGGCTTCCCCAACCCCGTACTCAATCCCGGTGAAACTTACACCCATAAGACCGTTTACCGTTTCGGCGTGGAAAAGTAATGGCACAGGAGATCGAACGGAAGTTTCTGCTGCTTTCGGAGGAGTGGCGCAAGTATGCCGCCCCCGGAATACGGCTGAAACAGGGGTATTTGTCCAACGGTGCGGCGGAGGCGACTGTCCGCATCCGCATTGCGGGCGAACGGGCATTTCTGACGGTAAAAAGTCAGGCATCCGGCCTCGTCCGTGCGGAGTTTGAATACCCCGTCCCTCTGACGGATGCGGAAACGATGCTCGATACACTCACATCCGGACATGCGGTGGAAAAAATCCGCTACTCCCTCCCTGCGGGGAACGGTCTTGTCTGGGAAATCGATGAGTACCTCGGCGAAAACAGCGGCCTCTTCACAGCAGAAATCGAACTGCCCGCAGAAGATACCCCCTTCGACCGCCCGGAATGGCTGGGAGCGGAGATCACGGGCGATTTCCGCTACGCCAATTCCGCTTTAAGCGTAAAACCTTTTTCAACATGGAGAGAAAAGAATGCGTAAGAATTTCGGAGTACAGACCTGGCTCTACCCCATGCCGGTACTGATGATCGGCACTTATGACGAAAACGGCAACCCCGATGTCATGAATGCGGCATGGGGCGGCATCCACGACACCAACCAGATCGGTGTCTGTATCGACCCTTCCCACAAAACGGCGGAAAATCTGCAACTGCACCAATGTTTCACCGTAAGCATCGGTGATGCCGCCCATGTCAAAGAGTGTGATTACCTCGGACTTGTTTCAGCCAAAGATGAACCGGAGAAACTGAAGAAAGCGGGATTTCATGCTGTAAAAGCGGAAAATGTCAATGCTCCCGTTATCGCAGAACTGCCGATGACGCTGGAGTGCCGTCTGCTCCATTACGACACCGCCGCCGGATGTGCCGTCGGCGAGATCGTCAATATCAGTGCGGACGAAAAAATCCTTGATGAAAACGGTAAAATTTCGGTGAAAAAACTGCGTCCGATCTGTTTTGACCCGGTGCATCACCTCTATCGGGAACTGGGCGCAGAGGTCGGGAAAGCGTTTCACGACGGACTGGCGTTGAAATAGTTCAACAAAAAGTATCTTATGCGGTATCTGACAGGAAAAAATAACTTGAAACTGCCCGTCCTCGGCATGGGTACATGGTGTTTCGGCGGACGTGAAGAGCGGAATTCTGCCAATGACGACGCCGGACAGATCGCCGCATTGCAATCGGGGATCGCCTGCGGTTTTGAATTGATCGATACCGCAGAATACTACGCAAACGGTTACGCCGAAGAACTGATCGGAAAAGCGATTTCCGGTATTGAGCGGGAGAAGTTGTTTCTGACTTCAAAAGTGTGGAAAACCCACCTGAAACGGGATGACGTTTTCCGCGCGGCGGAACGCTCCCTCAAACGGCTGAAAACCGATCATCTGGATTGCTATCTCTATCATCAGGTCGATGAGTCCGTGCCGCTGGCGGAGACCATCGGGGCGATGAACGAACTGGTTGAAGAAGGAATGGTACGGCATATCGGCGTCAGCAACTTTTCACTGGAACGGCTGAAACGGGCAATGGGGTATTCTTCCGCCCCCATTGTATTAAATCAGGTCCACTGCAATCTTGCGGTACGTGATGCTTCGGATGAATTGGAAGATTTCTGCCGTAAAAACGGTGTTATTTTTCAGGCGTGGCGTCCGCAGCGCGATCTGGCAGAAACGGACTCCACCCGTGCCATCTGTCATAAACACGGTATCACCTTTGCCCAACTTGCATTGGCGTGGTTGTTGAACCGGGAAAATATTGCAGTTATTACGGCGATGAAAAATCCGCAGCACCTGACGGAAAACATGAAGGCACTGGAAATCAAACTTTCCGCAGAAGAAATGGCCATTCTGGACAGTTACCCCATCCGCCGCCCCTGCACCGTGCCGCTGAAATAGGATACTCAAACGTCCTTTTCATCCGGTATAAATACTTTTTTAGGGGAGTTTTCAAGCACTTTAAAGAGTTTTTGCCGGAATACGGTCGGACTGGCTCCGAAATGACGGTGGAACTGACGGGAAAAGTAAAGCGGATCGTTGAAGCCCGAACGTTCTGCGATCTCTCCGATCGAAAGGTCACGGTCATAAAAAAGAGTCCGTGAGTAGTTCAACCGTTCCTCAAGCAGATAAGCCATGGGGGATTTTCCGGTCTCCTCCCGGAAACGGACACTGAAACGGGGGACGGAAAGATTTACAGCACGGGCGATTTCCGCAAGCAGCAGCGGGCGGCAACGGTTTTCGCCCATAAAACGTATGGCACGCAGAACCTGCCTGGAATAAGGGCTTGTCTGCCGGTCGGGGAAAAGCTGCCGTTCCAGCATTTTGATATAAAGTGTCATATATGCGCTTACGACCTCTTCATCCTGCGTACCGGTACTTTTCAACTCCTGATGGATTTTGCCGATATACTCTTTGGCCAGGGTTTCATCCGGCAGAACGATGGGGGTATTCAGTGGGATTTTTGAGCGGTTCAGCAGTTGCTCGAGTTTTTTGCCGATACAGTGTATCCAGCAATGACACCACGGCTGCTCCGGATTGCCGTATGTGTGAAGACTCCCCGGCTCCCAGACGATGAATGTATTTGCCGGATAATCCCGGATTTCTCCTTTGCAACCGATTTTTACGGGGGTGAAAAAGTGCATGAATACATATTCACTGGAACCGAAAGGACGCTTTGCCAACTCCGGTTTCATGCTGTCCGGATAACCGGTACTCAATACCCTGATATCGCCATTGCTCCAATCTTCAGGAATGGCATAAGCAAAAATCTCTTTTCGTTTTTCAGTAAAATAATCCATATTATAAACGAAAATTTCCATATTTGTATGGTTGAATAACTTCCTGTTTGATAATATAGTACATAAAGAAACATTTGCAATACCATATTTACCAAAAGGAGAGTTTTTTATGTCAAAAACTGTTTCAAGTGCCGTCGGCATGGTTCGGATGGGGGCTGACACAAAGTATCTTCCCCGATCGCTTTTCGGTCAAAATCTGGAGCATACACGCAGTTGCATCTATCAGGGACTTTCCGCCCAGTTGATCCGCAACCGGAAATTCGCCGGAAAACCCTCCCGGGATGGTGTCGCCAGTGAGTGGCTTCCGTGGGGCGAAGGCATGTTTTACGAGATGCTCTGGAAATCCATTTTTCTGAAACATGAAACCACTGAATACGGACAAATGCCCCGGCGCAATGAGTGTTTTACACAAGGGGTCTCCAATTACGGCGGAACTCCCGGCGGCATCCGGCAGACGGGACTGGCTCTATCCGGCGGCGAAAAATATACTCTGCGTATCGCATGGCGCAACGGCGGCGACAGGGGAACTGTTGAAACGCTGGTAAAACTTTCCGGAAACGGTATTGTTTTTTTGCAGGAAAAAGTGTCCGGCATCACTTCCGATTGGAGTATTGCAGAATTCCATTTTCCCTGTGAATGTGATGCGGATGCAGAACTTTCCATCGGGCTTGATACTTGCGGTTCCGTCTGGCTGGGCATGGTATCGCTGATGAGCGACAGCAATTTCCATGGCATGAGACCGGATGTGATCGCGCACCTGAAAGCCATCGGAACATCATTGATCCGCTGGCCGGGCGGCAATTTTGCCGGAGAATATCTCTGGCGGGATGGACTGCTCCCGGCTGATGAACGAAAACCCTCCCAGTCTTTTATGGAAATCGAGACCCAGCCTTACACCAACGGGTTCGATTACAACGAACTCGGTACCGATGATATTATTGCCCTCTGCCGTGAGATCGGTGCAGAACCTTTTTTTACCATCAATCCGGTATGGTTCTCTCCGGAAGAGAGTGCCGCATGGGTGGAATACTGCAACGGCTCTGCGGATACGCCTCTTGGAAAACTCCGGGCGGAACGGGGCTTTCCGGAACCTTTCAACGTCCGTTTCTGGTCGCTCGGCAATGAAATGGGCTTCGGTCACATGGAGGGAACGAAAAACGGCGGACAGTATGCCGCCCTCGGACGCCGCCACGCAGAAGCATTGCTGAATGTGGATAAAAATATAACCATTTGCAGTTCCGGCCCTTACCCGGATGCCGAATGGTGCAGAGATGCCGCAGTGCCGCTTTCAGATGCAGCTCCGCTGGTCTCTCTGCACCACTATTGTGTTGTCGAGCCATTGGATTTCACTTCTAAGGAAGCCTGCCATAAAACGTATCACGATATCATCGACCGTACTGCAGAGTATGAAGAGTGGGTGCTGAAAATGCGTCAGGATCTGCCGCTTTCTGTGGCGATTTCTCTGGATGAATGGAATGTCTGGTACGGCTGGTACCGCAACCCCGGGGCGGCGGAGGGGATTTTTACGGCACGATTTTATCTCTGGCTTTTCAACGCTTACAGGAAGTACAATATCGCTTGCGCATGTTATTTTGAGGCGGTCAACGAAGGAGCGATCCGGGTCGATGCCCGCAAGAGCGAACTCACTGCCAACGGTCAGGTAATGGCTTTGATGTCCCCCCATGCCGGAGGCATCCCCTGTGAACTTTGGAATACGGAAAAATCATTTGCCACCCGCCATGAAAACGGGATTTATATGACTGTACTGAATGACTCAGATACAGAAAATATGGATTTCACGCTCCCCGTCAGCGGCATTCCCGAAAAAATGACGCTGTGGACCGCAAGCAATATTTATCCCGGCTCCCGTTTCGTATCATCGGAGCTTCAGACGGAAAACAGCAAAGTGACTCTGCCGCCTTTGAGTTTACTGACGATTTGGTTAAAACAATAAGATAATCCATATTATTTTAGAAATATTACATATCGCAAAAGTTGAATAAATTCTTAACAGGTAATACAGTATACGAAGAAACCATTTTAAACTCTAAACCAAGGAGAATAAAAAAATGAAAAAGTATTTTACTCTGATCGAACTGTTGGTCGTAATCGCAATCATTGCTATCCTCGCCGCCATGCTGCTGCCCGCTTTGAATAAGGCACGGGCAAAGGCTCATGCCATCTCCTGTACCAGTCAGCAGAAACAGATTATGACCGGTATTGCTCTGTATTCTGCCGACAATCAGGATTTTCTGCCGATGTCCATGGCTGCCGGACATGACGGCTGGGCGCGTTTTTATGTTCGGGTAACTCCTTATCTTGGAATTGATATATCCAACGACACCCAGTGGAAGTCTGCAAAAATGCTCCGTTGTCCCTCAAACAGTTCCAACTACTTTACGGATAACGTCGGCACGGCTCAAGGTTCGTTGACTTGGAACTGGGGGCAGAAACATCGCGGAGCATTGTCCAACTACTCCTATTATCAAAAAGTCGGTCACATGGAAAGTTATCCGACCTATCAGGCTTATGCGCCCAAAAAAGTATCAAAAGTTAAAAATGCCTCTTCTTCCCTGTTGATCATTGACGGTGTCGGAACAACCGCAGTCAACCATAACCGAGTCGGCATTTTTGATAAATCCGGCACCGATAATGCCATTGTTGCTACTGAAGTTGAATTTCGTCACAGTGATGCCATAAATGCCGCTTGTGTTGACGGTCATGTGTTTTCCGTCAAGAGTTCATGGGGACTTGACCCCATTTATCTGGATTGGCCCAACGACTACAAATAAGGTTCCTCCCGATGAAAAAATTTTCCATTCTTTTTACCGCTGCCGCCTTTCTGACGGCAGGGGCGGCGGAGTTGTTGCCGAACGGCTCCTTTGAAAATGACTTCGGGAAATGGGATTACCCCTCCTGGGAACGCAAGCCCATGCCGGGTAAGATCGTCACCGATGAAGTCTACGGCGGCAAAAAAGCCTTTGCTATGGGAGTTCCCGGGGATAAGCGGAACTATATCTACACCTCTCTGCCCCTCGTGCCCGGCAAAGATTATTCCCTGCGTTTCGCCCTCCGCTCCGAAAACATCGGCAAAGGGGATCTTGTCATGCGTCTGTACGCATTCAAGCGGAACCCAAAAAATCCGGAACGCTTCGTCGGGAACGGTTATATCAACCTCAGTTCCCGGGAAGGGGCAACCGTGTTTTTCACACTTGGAGGAACTACACCGTGGAAAGAGTACTCTTTCAATATCCCGGGCAATAAGATCCCGGCGGGTTCAACCCATGTCAATCTGCTCATTGAACGTGCCAATAACGGTCAGGGAATGCTCTGGATCGACGAAGTTTCATTGCAGGAGGGCAAGGCGGCTCCCGTTAAAATCGCCAATCTTCACCCCAACGGTTCCTTTGAAAACGCACTCCGGCACTGGGGATGGCCGACATGGATAAAGAAACCCTGTCCCGGTAAACTGATTTCCACAGACGCAAAAGATGGGAAAAGAGCGTTCAAACTGGAATTCAAGGGAGACAAAAACAACAACTTGTTTACCGTGCTTCCTGTGAAATCCGGTCAATGCTATACACTGCGTTTTTCCGCAAAAACATCACTGCCCCGAAACGGCGTGATCGTCAGAATGTTCACGTTCCGCAAAGAAAACGGCAAACTCAAAGGCAACGGTTATGTTCAACTGCCTCCCGGCAGCGGTAAAAATATCATTTGCACCCTCTCCGGGACCTCTCCGTGGAAAGAGTACGAATTCTATCTTGACGAGATGAGTTTCCCCGCAGATACCTGTCAGGCAAATCTGCTTTTTCAACCCGGCGGAGATGCCTCCGGCAGTGCCGTGATCGATGCCGTTTCATGGGAAGAAACTCCCCGGCAAGCGGAGAAAAAAACAGCAGCAAGTGCCAAAGCCGTCGATCTCTGGCAGGGCGACGGCTCCTTTGAGGTGAATGCCTATCCCGTCAATCTGCCGCGATTAAAGATGGCTTCCGCCCACGGCGAATACTGCGTCACCCTTGCAAAAGACCGCAAAGAGTATGGTTTCGGCTACCTTTTCAGCGTGATGACTCCCGGCAAACGCGGCTATGTCACCTTATGGGCAAAAGCCGGAAAAAATACGACATTGCGACTCAGTTTTAACAATGAATATTATGCCGCTGTCGGCAGTCGGGAAGTAAATCTGACCACAGAGTGGCAACGTTTTGTTCTGCCCGTTTCCCCCAGTCAGGGGCGCAGTATCTACATGAGTTTCCGCCACCCCGGCGAAACGGATATTTTTATGGATGCTTTCGCTTTCAGTTCCGGCGCACCGCTGGCGGAAAACTTTCAGGCAAAGCCTTTGAGCATCGGCATTGTCAAAAGCGATGTCCCCCGGGATATTTACTACATCGGCAAAGAACCGGTCAACCGTCAAATGGCGATCCGCAACAACTTGGATACTCCGGCAAAAGTCACCTACCGTGTCACACTGCAAAGCACCGCCGATACCGCCCCCCGCACCCTCTCTGCCGGAACGCTCGATTTGAAAGCGGGCGAACGGTTTGAAAAAGAACTCAACGTTCTGCCGGAGCGGAAACAAGGGTATTACCTTCTGCGCCTCCATGCCGGACTCAACGATCAGAAATACCGTTTCGACGCCCCCTTTATCGTAACTGCTCCGCCCCGCCCCATTACCGAAAATTCCATGTTCGGTCTGCATCAGGGCGATTACACCGGTTTCCGCCGTATCGGTATGGCACAGGTGCGCCACTTCCGCAACTGGAGTTTCTGGCCGCGTATCAACGGCGAATTTAACACAACCTACGACGGTCCTCATTTCTTCAATTTGAGGGAACCCAAAAGGACTTGGGGCATGAACCACATGGAAACGATCTTCCTCGCCAGCCGCCCGCCGTGGCTGAAACTCAAAAGCCGTCAGGAGATCCCGATGAAAGAGATGGAGCGGTATATGAATGCCATTGTTACCGCAACGAAAGGGACTTCCAAATGGTTTGAGTTCGATAACGAACCCCATTTAGACTATCCTACGCAGTACGGAGTAGACTTGCTCGAAGGAGCCCGTATCCACGCTGAAATCGTCAACTGTCTTGCTCCGAAACTCCGTGCGATCAATCCGGAGGCGAAAATCCTCGCCGCCGGAGGCGGTATCCGGACGGAAGAGGGACATAAATTCATCCTTGATGTGATGAAACGTGCCGGAAAAAACATCGATGTTCTGGCAGTTCACCCCTACGCCCCCAGCCGCTACATCAACGCCGAATACAGCGATACCGGCCCGGACGAAATCAACGTTTACGCCCGTACCATGCTGTTGCGTAAACGGTGCAATGAATTGGGTTTCAATCCGGAAATATGGTACGGCGAAGTCGGTTGGGCGTTGGATGTACGGGAAGATTTTCTCAGCAGTTCCGCGCTCCGTCACGCCGCTTACGTGGCACGCCTGATGCTCATTGCCAAAGCAGCGGGAGTTCCCAAAGTCTTTTACTTCCTCGGCGACCACCATATCGAAAAAGAGTTTTTCTGGTACGGTTTGTGGCGTGTCGGCAAACCGCTCCCGGCGGCTCTCGCCTACTCCGCCAGTGCTCAACTGCTGGAAGGGGGCAAAGCGGTAAAAGTATTGATGGATTCCGACACCAAAGTTTATACCTTCCGCACGCCGGAAGGAAAACTTTTCGCCGCAGTCTGGCTCGCCGGAAACCGCAATGCAAAGTGTACTGTTGCACTCGATCCCGCCAAAGTCTCATTGCGGAACTTCCTCAATCTGCCGCTGGAAAAGACGGCGGGGGAAAATTTGACCTTCAACGCTGACGGACATCCGGTCTATATTTTTGCAGAAGATGTTCCCGAAGAAGAGTTTCTTCAGGCTTTCGCCAAAGCAAAGTTTGACCTGCCTCCGCTCAAAGTTTCCTGGATGATCATAGGAGAGAACAAAATTCAGGTCGTGTTGGAAAATCTCCGCTCACAGGAGTTCAGCGGCACACTCCACTTCTCCGGAGCCGGAACAGAACTCAGAAAACAACTTTCCGTCAAACCCGGCAGAAATCAGACGCTGGAATTCACGCTGAAAGAGAAAAAAGGCAAACGTCCGCTGAAACTTGTCTGCACCGGCGAACTGGGGCAGACGGAATCGGAATTTCTGGTGGATCTGACCCCGTGTCCGTATTATACACCCAAGGGCGATGAAATGCCCGCAAAAGGAAGATTGCCGGATATGGTCAACCGGGATCATCTGCTTCCAAACGACCCCGGCAACGGCTGGGACGGTCCGCAGAATTTGAGCGTCAGAAGTGCGTTGACTTACGATAAAGAGAACCTCTATCTTGCCATTGACGTAAGAGATGATGTCCAGTTCCAGAACCGGGAACCCGGCGACCTCTGGCGGGAAGATGCCATTCAGCTTGCCATCGACACCAAAGCCGACGGCCGCCCCGGAGTTTTCAACTTCGACGCCAACGACTTTGAATTCGGCTTCGGTATTCTCAAAGGGAAGCCGGTCATGGAAGGCACTCACATCTACTACCTCGGGCGCAAAGCGCAGATCCTCAATTCCATCAAACACAAAGCATGGCGCAAAGGCGATGTGACCCATTACCGGATCGCCATTCCGTGGAAAACTCTGGGCATCAAGCCGGTACAGGGAACTGTCTTTGCCCTCAATTTTACCGCCAACGATAACGACGGCGGCGGGGGACGCTTCTACATGGGACTGACTCCCGGTATTGTGGAAGGGAAAAATCCCTACGCCTACCGGAAGTTCATCCTCACCGGTATACGCTGATATCCCAGGGGCTGTTGCGGTACAGGCAACAGCCCTTTTTTCATAAGTGGGAAGTTCTCCAGCCGCCGCCCCTGCACCGTGCCGCTGAAACAGGATACGGCTTACAGTCGTTGGGGACGCGGACGGGAAGCCTCTACAAGTATTTCGTTAACGCCTGATTCCGAAACAGGCGGGTTGCTTTTCTGAACCGTTGCTTTCCGCGCTTTGCTTTTCCTGTTTTTCTGCTTTTTTTTCTTTTTCTCTTTTGTCTTCTTTTCTTTTGTCTTCTCTGGTTTGGCATCTTTCATTTCAGCATCATTTGCCTGTCCGCCCTTTTCGACAGCGGCAGAAGATGTCCAGGCGGCAGCTGCCTTATTGCCAAGTCGGGCAACATCCCCGCGCCCGTTTTGTGAAACGATTTTCCCCGCAGGAGAAAAAACGATCAATGCGGGAATACCACTCACCTTCAGGGATTTCTTCAAGGCGGCGGCTTTCGGATGTCCGAAAGGAACTGTCAGCCACGGCATCTTATATTTTTTTACATAACCGGTCATCGCTTTTTCAGTTTTATCAGACGAAACCAGAACGATTTCAATATTCTCTTTCTTTGCCGTTCTTTTGTAAAATTTGACCAGCTGCGGTGTAAATTGCCGGCAGGGAGGACACCATGAGGCGGAAAAATAAACAGCCACAGTCTTTCCCTTCAGAACATCAGCAGAGTTGACCTGTTTGCCGGAAGCCGTAGTCAACTGCGGCGGAAACGTCTTTGAAATCCATGCAGTATCATTTGCACCCAGCAAAAACATGGTGCAGACAAGGGAAAAAACAATTGTAATTTTTTTCATCTCAACTCCTTTTGTATTTTATGGTCAGAAAAAAGCATACAATAAATGTACTGTAAAAAGTCGATTTTTCAAGCCGGAAATATTCTTTCTTTACAAGAAAACGGCAAAAGTTGCCGGACAGGTATGCGGCTTATGCAAAACAAACTTGCAATTTTTCTTTTTCAGTGTATATTACTGCAAACAAATATTACGGTAACTGCTTATGAAACAGAAAAACGATTTTGTAGAAATACTCGATACGACCTTGCGGGACGGGGAGCAAACTCCCGGTGTCGCCTTCACCCCTGCCGATAAACTGGATATTGCAAAGTTCCTGATCGGCAGAGTGAAAGTAGACCGTCTGGAAATCGGCTCCGCCCGGGTCTCGGAGGGCGAACGCGAAGCCGTCCGCGCCATTCTGGACTGGGGCGCACATAAAGGTTGTCTGGAATCGCTCGAAATCCTCGGGTTTGTCGATGGCGGCAAATCCGTGGACTGGATCAAAAGCACCGGCGGAAAGGTCATCAATCTGCTGGCAAAAGGTTCCGAAAGCCACTGCCAGATCCAGTTGCGCAAAACTCCGGCACGTCACTACGACGATGTCGCCGCAGAGATCCGGTACGCCCATGAACAGGGACTGGCTGTCAATCTCTATCTGGAAGACTGGTCACGGGGAATGAAAAACAGTTTCGGCTATATTCACAACTTCCTCTCCCATATATCGGGACTGCCCGTGGAGCGTGTCATGCTCCCGGATACCCTCGGGGTCCTCTCCCCCCGTGAAGTGACGCTCTATCTGGAATGGGTCTATCAGGCTTTCCCGAATATCCGTCTGGACTTCCACGGTCACAACGACTACGGCGTTGTCACCGCCAACAGTCTCGCCGCCGTCCGCGCCGGAATCAGCGGTATCCACACCACCGTCAACGGTCTCGGCGAACGCACCGGCAATCAATCGCTGGCGCAGCTGGTGGTCACGATCAACGACATGACCGACCGCAGAACCAGAGTGGTCGAAAAAGAACTTCAACATGCCTCCGAACTGGTGCAGAACCTCTCCGGCAAACGGTGCGCCTGGAACGCTCCGATCGTGGGTTCAGATGTGTTCACCCAGACATGCGGAGTCCACGCCGACGGCGACAAAAAAGGCAACCTCTACGCCAATGACCTTGCTCCGGAACGTTTCAGCAGACACCGCAACTACGCACTGGGCAAACTCGCCGGCAAAGCATCGCTGGAACAGAATTTGGAAGAAATGCACCTCGAACTTGAACCGGAAGTACGGCAGAAAGTCCTTCAGGAGATCATCCGTCTCGGCGACAAGAAAAAAAATGTCGCACCATCGGATCTGCCTTTCATCATTGCCAACGTCATGCGCACCCCGCTGGAATCCCGGGTGAAAATCATTGATTTTGAGGTCACGACCCGTTTCCGGGCAACTCCGAAAGCACGGGTCGTAATCGAATTTGACGGAATACAGCACGAATCCACCGCCACCGGTGACGGCGGTTACGACGCTTTTATGAAAGCATTGCGCAAATCGCTGAAAAAATCCGGGCATGTCGTGCCGAAACTGGTCGATTATGAAGTCCGCATCCCTCCCGGCGGCAAGGCTGACGCCCTGGTGGAAACCACGATCCGCTGGAATAACGGAGGCAAACTCCTGATCACCACCGGAGTTGACTCCGACCAGTTGATCGCCGCAGTCATGGCTACGGAAAAAATGCTGAACCGGGTCCTGTAAACTTGATTTTTCGGAAAAAAAGCGTATAGTATACAGTATGAAAAAAGTACGCATTCTGATCGTCGATGACGAACACAACACCAGAGAAGCGTTGGCACGCTATCTCAAAATGAGTTTTGATGTCACTACCGCCGAAGACGGCGGAGCGGCTATTGAACTTTTGCGCCATGAAGACTTCGACCTTGTGCTGACCGATCTGCGTATGCCAAAGGCGGACGGCATGAGCGTTCTTGAAGCGGCCGCAGGCAAAGCGTGCCGTCCGGCGTGTATTCTGCTGACCGCCTACGGTTCGATCACCGATGCGGTCGCCGCAGTGAAAAAAGGTGCTTTTGACTTTGTTCCCAAACCGGTAAAACTCGATAAACTCGAAGAGGTCATCAACGCCGCGCTCGCTGCCCGCAGCAAAGCTCTGCCGGTCGATGATGCCATCCCCAAAGCCGTCAAAGTTGCCGCCGCTCCGCCCGCAGAAGAAACAGAAAACAAACTCGTTCTGCCGGAAAATTCCGACAACCCCATGTTCAAAGTCATGGAAATCGTCGATGTAGTCGCTCCGACCCGCTCCACCGTACTGCTCACCGGAGAGTCCGGCACGGGCAAGGAGGTCGTTGCACGGCTTCTGCATGACCGCAGCGGCAGAACCGGATATTTCGTACCGGTCAACTGCGCGGCATTGACGCCGACACTTCTTGAAAGCGAACTTTTCGGTCACGAAAAAGGCGCGTTTACCGGAGCGAACGAACAGCGGAAAGGACGGTTTGAACGCGCCGACCACGGAACACTTTTCCTCGATGAAATCGGAGAAATCGATGCGGCAACTCAGGTCAAACTGCTCCGTGTCCTTGAGACAAGATCATTTGAACGGGTCGGCGGCTCCGAACCCATCAAAGTCGATATCCGTCTGATCGCAGCGACCAACCGCGATTTGCGTAAAATGGTTGCAGCCAAAGAGTTCCGTGAAGATTTGTACTACCGCCTCAGCGTGGTCAATCTTGAACTGCCGCCCCTGCGGGAACGTGCGGGAGACATCCCGCGTCTGATCACCCAGTTTATGAAAGAGTTTTCAGAAGACAACGGACGTTCCGTCAGCAAAATCGCTCCCGACACCCTCAAACTCCTTTGTGAATACCCCTGGCCGGGGAACATACGCGAGTTGCGCAACTGCATCGAAAATATGGTCGTCAGAACAGTTGGAGACACCCTCACAAGTGAAGTGATCCCCCCCGACATCAGGGAACGGAAGATGCTTTCGCTCTCTCCGGAAAGCAGCACCGCCGCCCCCGTTGCACCTCTCGAAGATACCGAATGGGCTGAAATCGAAAAAGCCCTCGCGATCTGCAACGGCAACCGTACCAAAGCGGCCGAACTTCTCGGTATCTCCCGCCGCACACTCCACCGCCGTCTGCAAACTTTTTCCGCAGAAAAAGAGTAGTTTCTCCGCAATTTTCACGCCCGGAGCCGACCTCTTTGCTGACATCCTCCTGTTCGGGGTTTCGCAGTACGTTTTTTACTCAAAAAACGCCTTTTCCTCACATCTTCAATGATATAGACAGTCATGTTTACCAAAAAAAATATTTTGGATAACTTGACTTTTTCCAAGAACGTGCTATATTAATAAAACACGTTTTTTATTTGAACATAAGAGGTTTGCATGCTGAGTATCGAAAAAAATAAAGGCGGAAAACTGTTTCAGGTCACTTTTACCGCAACAGCCGCCGCCGGGACTGCCGTATTTATCGCCGGTTCCTTTAACGATTGGGATGCCGATGCAACTCCGATGCTGGATTGCGGCGGCAATGTCCACAAAGTCACGCTGGAACTGCCCGCCGGATACTATGAATACAAATTCATCGTCGGTGATGAATGGCTGCTGGATGACTCCAACCCGAACTTCTCCGCCAATGATTTCGGAACTTTGAACAGTTTTTTCGTTCTGGAATAAAATAAAACGGCAAGTCAAAACGTTATACAATCAAAAGTATAACGTTTTTTTATGAGGAAATCAATGAAGAAAATAGTAAAAGCAGCAGTTGCAGCCGCCGTGACCGGTCTGGTTGCAGGTGGTTTGATCTGGGGTTTCGGCAATTTCAAAAACAGCGGCAGTAAAACCCTCTTCAATACCGAAAAAGTGGAAAAAACAGATCTCGTCAATACGATCAGTGCCACCGGCACAGTCGAACCCGAAGAACTTGTCAACGTCGGCGCACAGGTCGGCGGACTGATCACAAAGTTCGGCAGCGATGCCGACGGCAAAGAGGTCGATTACGGTTCAAAAGTCAAAGCAGGTGCCGTCCTCGCCCATATCGACGACTCCCTCTATACCGTGGCGGTCCGCGAAGCCGAAGCCGAAAAACTCCGCGCCGAAGCCTCCATCGCCAGCAGCAAAGCCAATATCGCTCTGGCAAAGGCACAGTTCCAACTCGCGGATGTGACCTGGCAGCGGGCGCAGAAACTGCTGCCCAAAAAAGCGATCGCCCAAAGCGAATACGATTCGGCTCATTCCGATTACATCGCAAAAAAGGCGGCGATCGCCGTCAATGAAGCCCAACTTGCCGTTGCAGAGGCACAACTCGCCGGAGCAAAGGCTTCGCTCGACCGTGCCGTGCGCAACCTCGGCTACTGCGTGATCTCCTCCCCGGTGGACGGCGTCATCATCGACCGCCGCGTCAGCATCGGACAGACCGTCAACGCCAGCATGAACGCCCCCAGCCTCTTTCTGATCGCAAAGGATTTGAAAAAAATGCAGGTCTGGGTTTCGGTCAACGAAGCCGACATCGGCAGCATCAAACCGGGAATGCCGGTCGAATTTACCGCAGACACCTTTCCCGGGCGGGTCTTTTACGGAAAAGTTTTCAAGATACGCCTCAACGCAACAATGTCTCAAAACGTTGTCACTTATGTAGTTGAAGTATCAACAGACAATTCGGACGGCAAACTCCTGCCCTATCTTACCGCCAATGTAAAATTCATCCGTTCTTCCCGCAAAGGAGTTCCTGCGGTCAGCAACGCCGCATTGCGTTTCATCCCCGATGCGGAACTGGTCGATCCCGCAGACCGGAAAATTCTGGAAGAGATTTC
Organism: Lentisphaeria bacterium; assembly: GCA_017466125.1. Lineage (GTDB taxonomy): Bacteria > Verrucomicrobiota > Lentisphaeria > Victivallales > Victivallaceae > Victivallis. The sequence continues at coordinate 33,822 of JAFTUS010000057.1, forward strand.
CTCCGGAAACATGCGCCGCAGCAGAGAACGGGTCGTCTGGTGCGTGGGCGACAACAAAAAACTCCGCGCCGTAAAAATCACCACCGGACTCAATGACGGTATCATGACCGAAATCGTTAAAGGCGAACTCAAAGAGGGCGATGAAGTCGTCAACGGCGTAACTGTCGTATCCGGAGACGCCCCCCAAAATCAGCCCGCAGGCGGCAGTCCTTTCATGCCCAAACCGCCCCAGCGCAAACGGAGATGACCATGGCTCTTATCGAATTGGAAAATATCACCAAAACCTATTTCCTCGGTGAAATCGACGTTCCGGTGCTGAAAGGGATCTCGCTCTCCATCGACAAGGGGGAATATGTGGCTCTTATGGGGGCTTCCGGCTCCGGCAAGAGTACACTGATGAATATTCTCGGCTGTCTTGACCGCCCGACTTCCGGTTTTTACCGCCTCGACGGAGAAGAGGTCGGTTCTGCGGACGGCGACCGCCGCGCGGTGGTTCGCAACCGCAAAATCGGCTTCGTCTTTCAGAGTTTCAATCTGCTCCCCCGCACCAGTGCGCTGGAAAATGTCATTATGCCGCTCACCTACACTGCCGGGGATCTCTCCGCAAAAGAGTGCCCCAAACGCGGCATGGAGATGCTCGAACGGGTGGGGCTCAAAGACAGGATGCACCACCACCCCTCCCAGCTTTCCGGCGGTCAGCAGCAGCGGGTCGCCATCGCCCGCGCCCTCATCAATCATCCCCCCGTACTCTTTGCGGACGAACCCACAGGAAATCTGGACTCCTCCACCAGTGAAGAGGTCATGGAGATGTTTTCTGCCCTCAATAGCGAAGGCATCACCGTCATTCTCGTTACCCACTCGGTGGAAATCGCCAATTTCGCAAAACGCACCATCCACGTTCAGGACGGCTTGATCGTCAGCGGTTCTTACGGAGGTTGACATGCACTTCTTCAATACGTTACTTGTTGCCCTGAAAGCACTTTTGAGAAATCCGACCCGTGCCATGCTCACAACGCTCGGCATCGTCATCGGCATCGCCGCTGTTATTACCATGATGGAAATCGGCAAAGGTTCGTCCGCCTCCATCCGCCGCACCATTGAGAAAATGGGGGCAAACACCGTTCTGGTTATGCCGGGAGCATTCCGCCACGGCGGCGTGGCGCAGTCCGGCGGCAGTCAGATGTCGCTGACCCCGGAGGACTGCGAAGCCATCCGCCGCGAATGTCTCCATGTCGGAAAGGTCGTTCCCGTAGTCAATGCCCGCAACTATCAGGTCATCAGCGGAAACATCAACCACCAGCCCAATCAGATTGTCGGCTCGGCTCCGGATTTCATCCCCATCCGCAACTGGACGATCGCCGAAGGCAGAAATTTCACCGAACGGGAAGTCGAACAGCGCGCTACGGTCTGTCTGGTAGGCTCCACCATCGTCCGCGACGTCTTCAACGGCGTTTCCCCCATCGACGGCGAACTGCGCATCAAAAACACCACGTTCAAGATCATCGGAGTCCTGCAAAGCAAAGGCGCAAATATGATGGGATACGATGAGGACGATGTTATCATTGCCCCCTGGACGACCATCCGCCAGCGCATCACTGGATTGAAGTATGGAACAGCTTCAAATACAACAAGTTCTGCTACAACAAGCCCCAGTTCGCTCTATCCGGGCGAAGGCGTCGCTTTCTATCCGGAAGAAAAAGAGAATTTGCGGACAGATACTCTTCTGATCCCCCGTTTTGTCCAAATCGATCAGATTCTCTTTAACGCCTCCACGCCGGAACGGGTCAGCAAGGCGTGTGACGAAGTCGCTCTGCTTCTGCGGGAACGGCACCGCCTCAAACCCGGTCAGCCCGACGACTTCAGGATGCGCAATTCGGCTGAATTCATGTCCATGATGAACAGCACTTCAACCGTAATGACCAACCTGCTGCTGGGCGTAGCTCTGATTTCTCTGATCGTCGGCGGCGTCGGGATCATGAATATCATGCTGGTTTCCGTCACAGAACGTACACGCGAAATCGGACTGCGAATGGCCGTCGGAGCACGCTCAAAAGATATCCTCCGCCAATTTCTGATCGAATCAATGGTACTCTGCCTTGCGGGTGGAATCATCGGAATTCTGCTCGGACACGGAGCGGCTCTTCTGGTGGAAGCACAACTGAAGTGGCCCATCGAATCCAGCCCCGGCGCAGTAGTCGCCGCCGTAGCGGTCTCCGCCTTCGTCGGAATCGTTTTCGGCTTCTACCCCGCCTGGAAAGCCTCCAAACTCGACCCCATCGAAGCCTTGCGTTACGAATAGCAGGGGGGCGTGTCCGCCGCCCCCCTGCACCCCCTGCGTCCGGGTAGCACCCGGTGGCTGGTACGCGGTGTTCGGTATGCTGTGGACGCCCGGGGTGCGGCTATGAGATCCGCAA
>JAFTUS010000058.1 GCA_017466125.1 Lentisphaeria bacterium
GCACCGTCGGCTGACAGCGCAGAAAACCGCTGCCGATAAAAACGGGTTCGCTCCATTGCAGTTTATCGGCATCAGGAGCGTCACAGCGGACATACCACAAATTCAGATGCCCCGGCGTCCACTGGGGCAGATAATTGTAGTTTCGCTGGGTATAGAATACCCAGAGCCGCCCGGCAGGATCGCTCCACAACTGGATATCCAGCGATTGCAGCAGAGCATCCGGTACACTGTTGATGACCAGCAGCGGTTCGCTCCAGGTCAAACCGTCATCGTCGCTTCTGACAAGCAAGTTGTAGTTCAACAGAGATGGCTCCTGCAAGCCGCCGGAATACCAGCCGGCATAAAGTCTGCCGCCGCGCGTTCTGGCAACAGTAGGACAACCCTGCCACAGGCGTTCTGCCACACCGAAACAAGCGGGCGGCTCAACAATGATTTCTGATTGCACAGTATGACGGATATCCATCGTACCAGACTCCTTCTGTTTCTTTTACTTTCTCTTCAATTCGACGAAAAGCATTTCCCGTGTCGGGATTTCAGCCGGGAGTTCTCCGACAGCCAGCCATTCTTTATGCAGTTCGACCGGCTTCTGAACATCCCGTGAACTGTTGTTGACGATTGCCGCGATCACCTTGCCGTCACCGGTCGGGTGAATGGTGACAGTGACCATTTCATCCGTGGAACGCAACGGACGGGCATCGCAAATCTCTTTGGCGGCAATGCGGTAGAATTCAAAATAGTTTCCATCCACTTTACCGGTATGGGTGATACACTCTTTTTCCACCGGCAGGGCACAGAAGAATATCTCTCCTTTGTCCGCCCGTTTCCGGGTAAAGACGATACGACCGTCTGTGTCACGCAAAAGGACTTCGCTGTCAACGGCATCGAGGATCAGGCGGCTCCGGAGGTGGAAATCAAGCAGATTTCCGCCCAGTTCCACCTGTACGGTCTGTTCGCAGTCGTCACGGCCGAGGGACTCAACGCCCAGTTCACTGTCAAAGGGAGCCATCATGGCGTTGTCGTAAGTGATCAGCACAGTGGCACCGCGCTGAACTTTTTCCATCAGAGCCTTGTGCAGTTCATAAGAGACTCCTTCGATGGTGGCAACGGAGGGAACGATGTAAAGTTCCTTCTCCGGCAGAACTCCGGAGGAGTAGCAGAATTCCACATCAAATCCTGCTTTCTTCGCCAGCAGGAATGCACCCCAGGCGGATGCCCAACTTTCCCCGCTGGAAGTCAGTATGACCAGAGCCTCTTTCTGCATGGCAGGAAGGTTTTTGAAAGGCAGAGCGGCGACCTTCTCCTGAAACGCTTTCACTGTTTCGGCAACCGGTTTCAGGGAACGGTCAACGTGGAACAATCCCAACTGCCGTTCCACGGCACACCAGGTATAAGGCGGATGCGGCAGATGCTGCTGGTCAAAGGTACACCACCAGAGCATACCGCGGCAATCGTGGATATAAAGGTTTGCCAGCGTTGTTTTCAGGTATTCGGCGGCAGTCTTCTCACTGGCGATGATGGGGGCAAGCGAACCAAGTTCTTCAGCGAAACAGGGACGGCCGCTCGTATCCGCATAGAAACGGCTTTCGGCAGCGGCATGGAAAGCACTGCGGAAAGAGCCGAGTCCGTCGATACCGGCATGATAAGTAAATGCCGGATACGGATGCGTGGTCAACAGATCACAGCAGCGGCCGAGATCGGGGGCGATCCAGGGCCAGCCCACCGGAGAACAGGCATCGTCAGCGGCGGCGATGATGCCGTGCATACCGGCGGCGACAGGTCTTGTGGGGTCGGCTTCGCGGATTGCGGTCGTAATGACTTCCATCCACATTCTCGCCTCTTTGCGTCCGGCGCAGACTCCGAGGTTGTTGCACTCATTTCCCGGCTCCCAAACAGTGATGGCAGGGTGATCTTTCAGCGCATGGATAACCTCTTTGATAAGCCGGATCTCGTAGTAAATGGCATCGGGATCGGTGAAGAGATTGACATCCTGAACGGCGGGAGGCATGAAAAGTTCCCCGGACATCCAGCCGGAAACAAGCGACACCAGCACTTTGATATTGTGTTTGTGGGCGCAGTCACAGACGAAACGGAAACGTTCCAGCATGACCGGATCGACCGTAGAGCCGTCAGCGGGAAGCGGCTGATTGCCTTTCCAGGCGTAAGCGACACGGGCAGCATTCTGACCTTTCAGGACACTGATGGGCTGAAAATCGGACCACAGCGGAAAAATGCGGACCATCTGCAATTTGATTTCTGCCATCTTTTTGAAGTCTTCTTCGATGACTTCCGGCTTCCAATCCTGAAACATATAGAGTCCGGAATGAGATGCCCAGTAGTTGCATCCGATGATAAAAGCACCGGGTTCCAGCAGATTTCCGGGTGTCGGCTCGTATCGGTCACTGTTTTTCATGGATTTGTTTCTCCTGATCGTTTGCTGAATTCCATTTATTGGGCATAGGGGCGGTACTGTTCGTCAGCCATCCACTGCCAGCGGGTTATGTTGTCGGCGACATTGTTGGAAAGTTCAATGATCCGAGCCCGGGAAAGATGTTCTGCGTGTCCATCGATAAAAGAGGCATTGACCCCATCTTTGTGCCGCAGCATGACAGCTCCGCAGTTGGCATCTGACGGAGTCCGTTCCGCATAAGGATCTTTGGCTTCTGTATTAACATATCCACGGGAACTGGCACCTCTGGAACCATCAAAGAAAGCAAACACTTCTCCGCCTCGTTTGAAACGGCTGAGTTTATTGCCATACCACTTGGTATAATTGCTCAAATAGTTCAAATACATATTCATATTGTAGCCGATTTTCAACTTATGGTCGGCAATATAATAACGGTTTGCGCCCCCCTGGATATAACCATCCTGTTCCGGACACTCCAGCACGTTTCCGGCAGGCCGGACGATGTTGTAGCCCCGCTGAAGTCCCAGATAATCGACATAAGGATTGTCGGCGCACCAGTGGTTGTAGTAGGAGGTACCGGCAACACCATTTTTCGTACCGTTGGCGATCGGCGGCCAGTCATCATTGTCACCGGCATACATCAGAAGAGCCGTCCCCATCTGCTTCAAATTCGCCATGCACTTGGTCTGGCGGGCGGAAGCACGGGCTTTGTTCAGAGCGGGCAACAGCATGGCGGCAAGAATAGCGATGATGGCTATTACAACCAGAAGTTCGATAAGGGTAAACGGCGTCGGGAGAGAAAGGGAAACCTTTTTGGAAAAAGGTTCTCCCTTTCTCCCCCGAACCCCCTCTATCCTATCCAAAAACTTTCGGGTAATTACATTTTTTGCATCCGCAGAAACTGTAATTGCTTTTTCAGCAAAATCACACAAAAACTGTGCGATTACGACCAACAGTTCGATCAGGGTGAATTTTTGTTTCATTTGAGTTCTCCTTTATTTATTTGCGGCGGTTGATTCTGCAACGGCCTTTTTTTGGGAACGGAACACTTCGGGCAGAAAGAATCTGCCGGATAACTTCAATTCGTCAACCACTCTCCGGCA
>JAFTUS010000059.1 GCA_017466125.1 Lentisphaeria bacterium
TTTATGGGAGATTTTGAGATAACTGCAAAAGATAAAGATGAAACCGTTGTGTCTTCCAATGGCTGGTGGAAGAAAAATGCTCTTAAAAACAATGCTGTGTTGAAAGTACCCGGTTGGATAAAATCCATTCGGGTTTTCAGTGGACTTATGGGACAGAAATCTGATGAAGCATTTAATTACAGCAACGAGTTTGAATTACGGAAGAATGATGAGAAACTCGTATTGTATTCGCGCAATAACAATGATGACCGCACTAAAAACGGTGAAGATTTGTGCAAAGCAGTAAGCGACGGTCAGCCGGCATGGGTGACTATTGCAAATGAAAATTACGCGGGAAGTGATGAAGGACAGGAACTGTCCGGAAAATCAGTATCAGCTTATACTCGACAAACTTCTGTGTATGGCGTTTTTACGGGAGAATGACAATGGATAAAAAAATCTTTTTCATATTTCTTTTTACTATACTTGCGTGCTTTGCCGCAACGGCAAAAGAGAGCAAAACTTGGGATATTTCCGGAGAATTGCCGTACAGTTATGCCTATGCCAGAACTTGGGTCGGTGGAAAAATGCGGCAGGCTGGTTGGAAGTGTACCAAATCATTTACCAGTGGAAAGAAAAATGAAATAGAACACAGCATTTGGCAAAGAGGAAGCAGGAAGCTCCAAATGATGTTGTGGCGGATCGACAGCGATAAAACCGGGTATTCGCAGAGTAGTTTGACTAAAGAAAAAATAGAAAAAATATTATGACAGCAGATTCACAGAGAAGTTCAGTATCAGCGGGTTCTTCCGTTTCAACGACCAGCGCCCAACGGCGTATGGTTCGTTACATACTGCCTGCAAATGCAATGATCGGTCCATACAGGATCGAAAAAGCACTTGGTCGCGGCGGTATGGGAGAAGTGTATCTTGCCCGTCATGTGAAATTGAATATTTTCAGAGCTATAAAAATATTGCTTCCTTCTGTTGCGGAGAAAGACCATATTTACGCAGAACGCTTTATGAATGAAGCGCGTCTGGCGATTGATATACGTCATCCTAATATTATTAACGTTATGGATGCCAACTATGACGATAAATACGGTATTTACTATATTGTTATGGAATATGTGGATGGGGCATCAATCCGTAAAATCATCAAGGCAAATGGGCGTTTTGATGAACAATCTGCCTTAAAAATCGTCCTTAAAGTGGCCGAAGCACTTCTCGCTGCCGAAAAAATGAAGATAGTACATCGTGATATTAAACCAGACAATATCATGATGACCACCGATGGTGAAGTTAAACTTGCCGATCTTGGTATTGCAAAATCCAATTCGGGTAATGAAAATGTAGAGCTGACCAATCCTCAGATGATGCTTGGAACGATCGCTTATATTTCACCGGAACAGGCTTCAGATGCTCAATCGGTAGACAGTAGAGCTGATATTTATTCTCTTGGTGTAACTCTGTACGAAATGTTAGCGGCAGAGAAGCCGTATACCGGAACGCAAGTTGAGATATTGCAAAAGCTTTTCAATGCACCTGTCCCCAATATTCAGGCAAAAGTTCCCGCTGTCAGTACTCTTACGGCAAAACTTGTAAAAAAGATGATGGCAAAAGATAAGGCTGATCGTCCCCGCAATTTTGAAACCCTTTGCCGTTTGCTCAGCAAATTGATAGTGGATCAAAATCCGTCGAATCAGGAGTTTTTGCAACAAGCACAGGAAATGGATGCTCAACAGCAAAAGATTCAGGAAGAAAAAAGACGCATTGAAGATGAACGCAGGCGTCTCTCTGAACAACAGAATTTGATTGAAGAAGCCAGAAAGAAAATCTCTTCTCACGATAGAAAATTTTCAGAGGAACGCAAAAAGGTTTCCGAAGAAAGAGAACGGCTTTCTGAAGAGCAAAATTTGATTGAAGAAGAAAAAAAGAGGATTTCTGATCATCAGAAACGATTTTCTGCTGAACGCAAGCGAATCGAAGAGGAACGCCGACGCATTGAAGATGAGCGCAGGCGTATGTCTGAACAACAGAAAAAGATTTCAGAAAAAGAACAGAAAATTTCTGCTGAAAGCTTGCGTTTGGCTGAAGAACGTCGCCAGAAGCGTAAGGCAAAGATCAAAGCAGCATTTTCTGCAATATATCGTGGTATTACCGGAAATATTGCAAAAAAAGTTTATAAATCATTCTTAATTCTTTGTATTATGGGAGGTTTGGGATTTTTAGGACTTTATCTTTACCAAACTGGTGTGATTACAAAATCAACTATTGATGAGGCTGTTGCTTGGGTAAAAAATCAATTGACTCCTGAAGAAATGAGAAAACCGGAGATTTCTGATGTTGATAAAATCATTGTAGAACACGGAGTTTTGACTTTAGTACCCAAAGCTTCGGATAATGTTTTGGAGTGGTTAAAGAAAAATAACACAGTAAAAATCAACGGTGAAGGAATTGAGTCTGCTGAAATACATCTGCCGGGAAAGATATCCCTCGCTTCTGGAACGTATAAGATAAACATTGATATTCCCGGTTGCCAAAGAGTGGAAAAAGAGTTTATAATGGAAGATAATGGGACAAAATTAGACATACCGATTATCCCTCTGCAAGGAACAGTCGTTCTTTCGAGCAATAAGGACTTCGAGGTGTTTTATAATGGTAAATGGGTAAAGAATCCGAAAGAGTTGTTGCTTCCGGCTCTTATGCCGTGTCATGTTTTTATCCGCTCAAAAGATTACAAATGGCGTATTGAGAAACTCATGTTATCTCCCGGTAAAACAGAAGAGGAATTTATTTCATTTCAGAAGAAAATTCCGAATTTTAAAGAATACCATACTGCTGAAATCAAAGAAGCAATTAACAAGTTTAATAAACATAACTATGTTCGTTCTTTCAGGCTGTTCCGGCAGAATTCTGAAAAAAATCCTGTGGCTGCATACTATCTGGGAAGAATGTACAAAGAAGGTAAATTACCTGATGATCAATGGCAGTCTTCAGTTAAAGCAAAGGAATATTTTTTGATCGCAGCTAAAAATGGGGTGGCAGAATCCTTTTATGAACTGGGGAAAATTTATCAGGAAGAAAATAATCGAGATGCTTTGAAAGTATACCAATATGGTGCAGAACTGGGAAATAAAAAATGCTTTACTCAAATAGGGATTTGTTATGCCGAAGGTATTGGTATAGCCAAAAACGAATTCCTTGCAAGTCAATATTTTTTATTGGCGGCTACTGAAAATGATGCAGATTCTCAATTGGCTATGGGAAAAATTTGTGAAGCAGCAGGTAATTGGCAACAGGCAAAACGCTGGTATGAAAAAGCTATGGCTAATGGCAATGCTGATGCTGAACGTTTTTTAGAACAGGTCAAAAGAACAATGGAGACATTATAAAATGAAATCAACACCCAACATTAACAAAATAACAAGGAGGTATGATCTGCAGAAAAGTACGAACACACCACCCTATTTCCGGAGGGGGATATCCGGAAAAGTTGTTGTTTCCCATGTGAAACATGCCGAAAACACAGAAAAAACTCTTTCAGGAGCAATGTGTTGAAATGAACAAAAATATGATTCCTTTGATTCTTGCTGTAATACTTGGATTGGCTGCAGTATATGCTGTCAATCGTCTGGTTTTACAGAAGAACGCTTTGGCGGAAGAAGAAATGATCGAAGTCGTGGCTGCTGCACGGAATCTTGGACCGGGAGATATTTTAACAGAAGGTTCTTTTACCAAAAAGAAAATTCCGCAAAACGCCCGTCCTACTAAAGCAATTTTGTGGTCCCAAACATCCATTATCAGAGATCGCAAGTTGAATATGCCCGTGGCAGAAGGTGATTATATTCTTCTGGATGATGTCAACAGCGGCCGGGGTTTGAGCGATATTATTGGAGAAGGCGAATGGGCAATCTCAGTAAGTTTCTCTGCCGGAGCTGTTACAAAATCTCTCCGTCCCGGCGACGAGATCGCAATCTTGGGGACCTTCAATTCTGAAACAGTAAAGAAGGCTTCAGTTGCCGGTCAAAAACCAACCGTAGAACGTCGTAAGGTTACTGCTGTAATTCTGCCCAAAGTTCGAATTCTCAGTTTGGCAGATAACAAACAGCAAGGTGGCGATGAGGTAGTATTGGCTTTACCACCGAGTCAGGCGAACACATTGCTCGCTGCTCAGGCACAAGGAGTTGAGTTGTACCCCGCATTGCGTAAATCTCATGATGATTCAAATCTTAACCGCTTGGATACTGGCGTAGTCAGCAGCTCTACCTTCAGCAAACTTGTTGAAGGTGTTAACGATGTTGTGATTCCGCATGTTCCGAGTAAAACAAAATAACAAAGAAAGAGAAAGAAAAAATGAAAAAAATCTTTTCGTTGCTGGCTGTTCTTGGTACAGTTCTGTCCCTTTCAGCCGCAGAAGCAAAACTGCTCAGAATCCCGGTGGGATCTTTGAGTGTCGTTGACGTACCCTTCAAGGTAGAGAACGTCAGTATCAGTAACAAGGACATCGTCCGTGTTGAAACCCTCAGCGATCGTCAGGTTCGCATCAACGGTTTGAAAATCGGTGTGACCGATGTGCAGTTGCTTGGCAGCAATATGTCTCAGGTTTACAGCGTGACTGTGATCAATGACATCCGTGAGACTTTTAACGCCCTGAAGCGCGACTTGAGCGATGTTTCTGAAATTGATCTTGCCATCAATAATGGTCGTATCGTTCTGCGTGGTGAAATCAATAATATTTCCAACTGGATTTTGAAACGCAAGGTTACCGAAGCCTATGGTTCTGTGATTCTTGACCTGACCACCTATCATCCGACCCCGGAAGTCATGCTCAGCTTGCAGAAAAACTTTGAAAAAGCCGGTTTTAAAATCGTTCGTAAGGATGCTGCAACTAAGCCTGGCGAACTGGCAATCACTCAGATTGGAGAAATGCTGACCGTTACCGGTTCAGTTTACAATCCTGCTGATTTGAAAACCATTGACAGCATTTTGCGTGCTCAACCCTGGTTGACCCTGAACACCTCTGCTACTTCTACGGATGCGGCATTGGTCAAAGGATTTGTCAATGTACAGGTTGTTCCTGAAATGCTGCAGATTGATATTGTTCATATTGCCCTTGAAAAAGCTGATGTGGAAAGAATTGGTAATAACATCAATGGGCTTGGCAACTTCCTGTCCGGAGCAATCAGCCTTGACGGAGTTCTTTCTGCTCTGCGTCTCCGCGGAGAACACACTACCTACAAAGGTGGAACTTTTAATGGTCAGTCTTATTCCGGCAGTGGCGGTGCCTTCATGGCTCAGGGGGGCGGTTCTCTGACCGGAGCATTGGCTTTCCTCGGGCAGAACGGTGTTGTTCGCGCTCGTCGTGCCGGCTTCCTGACTTTCAAGAGTAATGATACTCAAGACTTCCGTAAGATGCACAGCGGCGGTACTCTCTACCTCGGTTCTGTTGGTGTCAACGGCGCGACTGTTATCTCCAATCTTACCGAAGTTGAATACGGTTTGATTCTTCAGGTAAAAGGCGGTTTGACCGGAGCGGACAATGTTTCCATTGAGCTCAAACAGGAACTCAGCTATCCTTCCCAGAGTGCTACTCCTCAGGGTGCTCAGTTTGATCTGAAGAAATTTTCAACGAATACTTCAATCACTTGCAAAATCGGCGAAACCATTGCTGTCGGTGGTCTGAAAGAATTTTTGCAGATGAATACAACTTCCGAGTCCATTCCGTATTTGCGTAATGTTCCCGGTTTGAAA
>JAFTUS010000060.1 GCA_017466125.1 Lentisphaeria bacterium
AGCCGACCACTACCGAGGCCGACGTTCGGCCGCTGCGCTTGTACTTTCGCCGCCATTTTAAGGCGGCGACCAGCGTTCCGCCGCTGGATCACGTCCGGGTACGACCCGGGGCGGGGTACGCGCTGCGCGCGGATTTTTTTTTAAAGTCTATGTTTAGTACACAGCCAAATAATATAAAAGCGGCAGTACGATTGCCCTTGGAGACGGCTGGCAGAGGGGCGGACTTGTCTACTGGCGCACCCAAGTTTTTTTGTGGAACATCTGAAAAAATGGTGGATTTTTACCGTTTATTGTGGTATATTACCAATCATCAACGAAAGGAGTTAATCATGAAGAAATTTTTGCTGCTGCTGCTTGCCGGAACGATTTGCAGTGCCCACGCCGATGAATTGAAAAAAATGCTTGAGGAATTCAGAAAAGAGGATAAAAAAGTATCTGAAAGTTGGGATAAAGCCGAAACCCAACTTGAAATCACTGCCGCCGCAGGTGAAAAATACACCGTGACAGAAAAACAATTCTGCCGCGTGCTGGATTATAAACTCCGGCAGACCAAATCCGCCGCCGGAAGAGTGGAACTGCTTGAAACTTTTCTGGCTCTCGGCAAAGAAACTCAGAAAATTCTCGATGAATCCTATGAAAAGACCGGTTCCATTGAAAATACGCTCCGCTTCTCCCGCATTTCTCTGCTGATGGATCGGCAATGCTCTATCTGGCTTGCCGATAAAGAGACCGCCGCCCGCTGGAACCGCGTCGCCAATGCTTCCGGAATGATCGGCGGCAAAAAAATCACGCTCAAAAACGGCAGAACAGAGTTTGAAACGGTGCTGTACGGCAGCAAAGTCACTTTGGAAATAATCCTCTTTCCCGGAGATGTGTTCACGCGCAACGGGAAAGATTTTGCAAGGATCACAACCGATATCCCCAAACCTGTCAATGACGATTTCATGTCCGTTTATTTGTGCGAGATCAAGGACGGCAAGATCGTCTCCGCACGGTTGGAAAAGAGCGCAGAGGAATAATCCGTCAGAATTGACTGTAAGCCCAGTCGATGAGATTGGCGCAAAAGGCATCACGCGCTTTGCTGCTGCTGCATCCGGAAACACACCCGATCAGACGGCGGCCGTTGCGCTCCACTGTGAACGTCAGGCAGGAACCCGCCGCTTTGGTATAGCCGGTTTTCAAGCCGTCAACGCCCTTGATATTCCGTTTGATCAAGCCGTTTGTCGTGGTCAGAACCGTCTTTTTGTTGCGGACCCACACGGTGGAGGAGGAACTCCATTCCAGCACCTTCGGGTACTCCAGAAGTTGTTCCGCCAGCAGGCACAGATCGTGCGGCGAGGCAAGCGAATTGCGTCCTTTCTTATCCGGCAGACCGCACGGACTGAGAAAGCGGGTTTGGGTCATGTGCAGTTCAGCGGCACGCTGGTTCATCTCTTTGACAAAGTTTTCGACCGTTCCGCCGATAAACTCCGCCACTTGCACTGCGGCATCATTGGCACTTTTTATCGTGATCGCCTGCAACAGTTCTTCCAGCGGGAAATTCTCCCGCGGGTCGAGCCAGATGACCCCGGTACGGGGAACGCGCAGGACGGTCGGCGAAATATCGACTTTGCTCTGTAAATTCAGTTTGTGGTCACGCTCCAGTTCCTCCATCGTCAGAAGCAGGGTCATCATCTTGACCATGGAAGCCGCCGGAGCCGCCTCTCCGGAACGTTTTTCCCAGAGAACTTTCCGGCTGGCAAGGTCGATGATGATCCCGTTGCGGCAGACATCCTGACGCGCCAGGGAGGGCGGCAGTTTCCGGGTGCAGTTTGTGTAATCAAAAGGCTGACCCAGCCCCGGATTTTTTCCGGGCTGACGGAAACGGTACGCCGGTTTGGGCGGGGGAGGGGGCGGCAACTGCTGCTCCTTTACTTCGGGCGTCTTTTCTTTCTCCGCCTTTTTCCCCGGCACGATCAGACGCAGCACGATCAGGTGTACTGCCACTACGCTGAGCAGCAGTACAGCGAATATACGGATCCTGCCTTTGGTCTGTTCGTTCATTTTCAGCCCTTGAATGCTCCGAGTGCGGCGGCGCGGTTCATGGCACTGACCAGTGCGGCGATCGCGGCACGGTCAATGTTGGAGTGTTCGCCCGCGCCGTAGATCAGACGGCCGTCGTTGGGGTCTTCATTGCAGCGCAGACCGATAAAGGCGATCGCATGTGCATCGGCATCTTTGCCGAGGGTGCGTTCCGAGAAGTCCTCCAGTTTGAAGAAGGGCATCAGATTGGACTTTTTCAGTGCGTGGACCACCGCAGACAGCGGGCCGTTGCCTTCGCCGGAAAGTTCGTGGCGAACGCCATCGACCACCCAATCGAAAGTGACCTGGGAATTATCGTCCAGATTACTGGTACGCTTGTAATTTTCCATGACGTATCTGCCGGAAACATTTTCAAAGTTTTCTGTGAAGATGTCCCGCAGGATCTGGGAATTGATCTCTCCGCCGGTTTTATCGACATAATCCTGAACCACTCTGCCGATTTCGGGGTGCATGGTTTTCGGCGGATAGATGCCGAACTCTTTTTCCAGAACGTAAACAACGCCGCCTTTGCCGGACTGACTGTTGATACGGATGAGTTTTTCATACTGACGGCCGACGTCGGCGGGGTCGATATGCAGATAGGGGATCTTCCAGCCCTGATGGAAAAATTCACTGGTTCCGCTGCGTTTATCCAGTCCTTTGCGGATCGCATCCTGATGGGAACCGGAGAACGCCGTAAAGACCAGATCTCCGGCGTAAGGATGCCGGGGGTGGACTTCCAGCCCGGAGTTGCGTTCCACGATGCGGACGATTTCGGGCATATTGCCGAAACTCAGTCCGGTGGAAACTCCGCGGGACTCCATATTCAGAGCCAGTACAGAAATATCGAGGTTGCCGGTACGTTCGCCATGACCGAAAATCGTGCCTTCCACGCGGGTCGCCCCTGCCAGCAGAGCCAGTTCGGTCGCGGCGACGGCACAGCCCTGATCGTTGTGGGCGTGGAGGCTCACGCCGGTTTCGGCGAGGTAGGGATATTTGCGGCAGAAGAGTTCGATCATATCGGCGTACTGGTTGGGCGGACGCCGTTCCACGGTGGCGGGCAAATTCAGAATAAAGGTATCCGGCGTGGAGGCTCCCCACTCTTCCTTGACGGCGCAGCAGACGTCGATGACGAAATCCAGATCGCTGTCGGTGAACTCTTCGGGGGAGAATTCGTAACTGATTTTTCCTTCCAGTCCTTCCCGTTTGATCGCTTCTTTGACCATACGGGTTCCTTCGATCGCCATTTGCTTGACTTCATCGTGTCCGTTTCCGAAAACGAAACGTCCGTGCAGATCGCTGGTGGCGACGTAGCAGTGGACAATGGCGTGTTTCACGCCGCGCAGAGACTCCACCGTTTTGTCGATGAGGTGTTTGCGGGCCTGCGTCAGGACGCTGATACGGACATCATCGGGAATACGGTTCTCTTCGATCAGTGTGCGGACGAAATTGAAATCATCGGCAGAAGCGGAGGGGAAAGCCACTTCGATCTCTTTGAACCCGATGCGCACGAGCATGTCGAAATATTCCAGTTTCTGGGCGGGGTTCATGGGTTCGGGCAATGCCTGATTGCCGTCCCGCAGGTCCACCGATGCCCACACCGGCGGTTTGGTGATGACCCGATCGGGCCATTGGCGGTTTTCGACCTTGAAAGGTTCGGGGTAGCGGTATTTGGGGAAATCGTTCATTTTATTCTCACTTTCATTTATATAATTATTTGCCGCGTAACAGATTGCGGCTGTTGTTAAAATCGTTTTGCTGCGTTCGGAAGAGGTGAATTTTACGCAACAAGTGCGCCGGCGCAGCACAGTCGGAAATTCGACAATGCAACACGCCGGGCGGCAACTCCTGTATCTTCGATTTTAACGTAAATATTCATAATGATAGAAATATACCTTATATTGCCGAAATATCAAGTCAAATATGAAAAAATCAGGAACTTTTTCTATTTTATTTTTAAAAGAGACTGGCGGCGGCTTCGGAATGCTTCGTCCGCTCAACGCCCCGGAGGCTCGAGAGCCCCGCGCGGGGCGACAGCCGACCATTACCGAGGCCGACGTTCGGCCGCCGTACGCTCAACGCCCCGATAAAATACGCTACGCTCTTTTTTCGGGGCATCGCTCCCGGCGAGCGGTATTGCCTCTGCGAGGCAATTTTGACGCTGCGCTTGTACTTTCGCCGCCATTTTAAGGCGGCGACCA
>JAFTUS010000061.1 GCA_017466125.1 Lentisphaeria bacterium
CATCGTTGGTGGCGGATTCTGCCTCAATATACAACCCCAGCAAGCGGAATATGGAGAAAAAGATCGTCTGGAACGTCGATTCCTGTTTTTTGTGCGAAGTATAAGGTATTCCGGCAAAAAATACTTCCATTATTTTGCGGAGTTTCTTCAAATCCCGGTTCAAGAGCGCAGTGGCAATTTCGGCAGTAAATTGCACGGATGCCGTTTGCGTTTTACCGGCATAACTGTTCAAGATATACGCACTGAACGCTCCCGCAACCTCACGGTTGGGGAAGTCCAGAAAATACCACGTCTGCCCGAAACGCTCCTCCGTTTCCTTTATCGTGACGTAACCGGTTTGCAGAAGCAGAGTTAATGGGTCGATATTGTCGATTTCAAAAGCACTGAACGCAATTTCCGGTACAGAGTCGCCTCCTATGACCGAACGAAAATCGAAGTCTGTTTTCTTTGTAAGTTCCATCAAAAAAGCTGGTGTACCGGTGGAAAACCAGTAGTTGTTGAATTCTCCGCCTGATTCAAAGAATTTTGCCAGCGATACCGGATTATACACCGTCTTTGCGCTTTTATGAAAACGGTACCCGTTGTACCACTCTTTGATTTTGGCTTTATAAGCAGTAATATCCGTATCACAGGTAAGAGCCGCGATGCGGTCTCCGAAATTCGCCTCCAACTCTTCCTGTGTATAGCCGAACATTTCAGCATAACGGGCATCCATGGTGATGTCCGTAAGATTATTCAAGTCAGAGAACAGTGAAACATGACAGAACTTGCTGACACCGGTGATAAAAACAAAACGCAGCATGTCATTTTTTTCTTTTATCACAGAATAGAATGTTCTTAATGCGTTAAGAAAATCAGAACGGTTTTCTCCGGTTATATTATTGAGAATGGGTTTGTCATACTCATCCAGCAGTACGACAACATCTCCATCCCTGTCATGCAATGCTTTTATCAAGGAATGGAACATCGTATCAGATGCTGAAATCTGCAAATCGACATTATTGATACTTGCCTGTTCAATGAGTATCTGCTGAAAACGCTCTTCCATTTTTTCAAGCGTACTGAAATCGCGCCCGTTCATATCAAGGTGAATAACAGGATATTTTTTCCAGTCGTACGGTTTATCATAAATGGCAAGTCCCTGAAAAAGTTCTTTCTTTCCTTCAAAGACCGTTTTCAGGGTGGAAAGAGTCAAAGATTTACCGAAACGGCGGGGGCGTGACAGAAAATACATCCCTTTCGCCGGTCTTATCAACTGCCAGATGTATTCTGTTTTGTCAACATACAGAAAATTCCCCTGTATCAGATCTTCAAAACTGTAAACACTGCTGGTAATATCTTTCTTCATATCTCTCCTGTGTCTTTTCTGCAATCCCTTCCAAATCCTGCGTCATACTTTTGTCAGTTGTACCCTGTTACTGTAATATACACTGCACAACGCAAATTTTCAATACGATAATTCGATGCAACTGTTTATTTTTGAGTAAAAATATCATTTTTTATTCGACAAACTCCATAATATGTGCTATTTTATAGAAATGTATTTGTTTGGAGTTGAAAACGACGTGAAAAAAATAAAGAAAACTGCTTTTTTTATACTGAAACTTGCGATTGCAGGAGCGGTGATTTATGTGCTTGCAGCACGAAATCCCCGGGAAATCGCTGACTGTTTCCGCTCTTTTGATCTGGTTTGGCTGGTTCCTGCTCTCTTTTTCTATTTGCTCCACATGCAGATTTGTGCGTTGCGGTGGTATCGCCTGACCCATGTCCTGAATGTTCAACTCGGCAAGTTTGAGGCTGTTTCGCTTACCATGCAAGGGTATTTTTTCTCGCTGGTCATTCCCGGCGGAGCCATCGGCGGCGATGTGGTCAAAATGGGGGTGCTTGCCAAACGTACTCCACCCGGAGCCCGGATGGAAGGGGCGTTTACGATCCTCATGGACCGCATCGTCGGCATGATCGCTTTGTTTGTTCTTGCCCTGATACTGCTCTGTTTTACCGCACCATTGCTTTTGAACGTCCGTATTCCCGGAGTGGAAATACCGGCGGAGTGGAAGTTTCTTCCCGTTGCTGCGATCGCCGGGATCTGTGTTGCCGGTCTCGGGGCAAGCTGCGTGATTTTTATGCACAAAACGGTGGAAAAAATCCCGTTCTGCAAAAAGTTTCTGGGGGTCATGGATGACAAAACACACGGTCTGGTCAACCGCCTGATTTCTGCTGCGGATACCTACAAGCAGCAGTGGAGGGAAGTTCTGAAACTGTGTGTTCTCAGTGTGTTCGGGGTTCATTTGATGACCGTCGTGCCGTTTGCCTGTATTTTGTGCGGTTTGGGGGTCTCCTTTTCGCCGCTTTGTCTGGTCGCTGCTGTTACGATCGGCAACATTATCGGGCTGATCCCGATTTTTCCGTCCGGAGTCGGCGGGCGGGATGTTGCAACGATCCTTATTCTGATTGCCGGGGGGATCTCGGCGGCTGATGCCAAAACGGGGCAGTTGCTCTATACGGCGATCGTCCTGTTTGCCAATCTGCTCGGCGGACTGTTTTTCCTGTTGGACCCCGGGCGGAAAAATATGAAAGAATTGCTTGCGGAGAGTGAAAATGAGTGATATGCAGCTTGAAATGAATTTTGAACAGAGCGGAAATCGTTTTCAGCGTCATCTCGAAGCGGGGAAATTTATTCTGCTGATCGAAAATTCCTCTCCCGGCAGAGACAATGATCCGCAGGCAAGTGCGGAGAGACTCGCCGCTCTTGAAGAGACGGTTCTCGGCATCAACGATATCTGTACTGCCCTTGCGATCACCGACCGTTACAATAATTTCGCTTCGTGGCGCGCGGCGGAGTACGCCGCCGGACTCTCCCGGGAAAACCGCGACCGTCATGTGATCTATATTTCAGGCGGAGATACCTCCGTTGAGGAGACCGGAAACCTGATCCAGCTTGCCGCCAACGCCGGTTTGCGCAACGTGGTTGCTGTTTCGGGCAACAAAGTTGCGGGGGAGGGGCTTAAAGAGACCCGTCAGCGCAGTTTTACGGAGAGCATCGCAACGCTGCAAATGCTTTCGCAGAAAAATTTTTACTGCGGAGCGGCGGTCAATCCTTACCAATACACCCCGTTTTCGCTGATGGGGCAGTATTATAAATTGGAGAAGAAATTCCGTAACGGAGCATCATTCGGTGTCGTTCAGGCCGGGTGGGATATGGTCAAGGCGCAGTCGCTCCAATGGTATTTGCGCAAACAGGATCTTTACGTTCCCATGATCGCCCGTCTGATCTGGCTGACTCCGGACAAGGTGGAGCGTATCCTTGCCGGAGAGTATCCCGGTATTACGATCTCCAAGGATTTTCAGAAGATTTTGAATAAAGAACTGCGGTACTCCAACAACCAGTTTGAAGCGGCTCAACTGCGGCGTCTGGAACTTCAGGCGGCAGGGTTCCGGCTTTTGGGGTACAGCGGCGTTCAACTTGCCGGTGCTGAACTGCCGGGGCGGGCGAAAATCGCCGCCGAACGCATCGCAGGCGCATTGAAGGAATTTACCTCTTTTGAACACTGGCTGAGCGAATACAACTCTTATCTTGCCCGTGCTGAAATGGCTCCTTTCTGGCGGAGTTTCTATCTGTTTGACCGTGCATTGATCCGTTCTTATCCGCAGGATGCGCCGCCGGAGGCGAATGATATGGGGCCCGTTCAGGTCAGCAGAATGGAAAAAATCCGTTACCATGTGCGCAAAGCACTTTTTCATCATGCCGACCGTCAGGTTCCGGAAAGTGCGTTTCTGCTGAAAAAATCCATTGCCCTCTGCCGCGGCAACTGTTCAGCATGTCTGCTGCCGCAGTGCGAATATGTCTGCCCGCGCAACTGTCCGAAAGGATTGATCGACGGACCCTGCGGCGGAGTGACTCCGCTGGGGAATTGCGAAGTTAATCCGGCGCAGGAGTGCCGCCACTGCAAGATCGTCCGTCTTGCCCATTGGCGGGGAACTCTGCCGGAATTGGAAGAAAGAACTTTGAACAAAGGGAATATTTCCCGATAACTTATATAAGGAAAGATAAAGATGGCTACTCTCGAACCTTTTTGCGGGCTTCTGCCCTCCGTCAACCGTGCGGCTGCTGTTGCCGCTGTCCCCTACGACGTGGTCAATACTGCGGAGGCAGCAGAACTGGCGCAGGGAAATCCGTACAGTTTTCTGCACGTCTCACACCCCGAGATCGATTTGGTTCCCGGGATTGACCTTCATGACGAAAAGGTTTATGAACAGGCACGGCTCGCCTTTCAGAAACTCTGCAAAGAGGCTCCGCTGACGCTGGATGCCGAACCGCATCTCTATCTCTATCAACTTCAGATGGGCGAACAGATCCAGACCGGTATCCTCGGTGCCGCTTCTGCTGAAGAGTACAGAAAAGGCATCATCAAAAAACATGAGAAAACCCGTCAGGATAAGGAAGATGACCGCACCCGTCACGTGATGGAACTGCGTTCTCATACCGGTCCGGCTTTCTTCACCTACCGCGACAATTACAGCGTGAAACGCATCGTCAACGGCGAGTTGGAAAAAGAACCCCTTTTCAACTTCACCGCTGCCGACGGCATCCGTCATACCCTGTGGCGCATCGACACGGAAACCAGCCGCAAACTGGCTGAAGTATTCGCCGCCGAAGTACCGGTTTTCTACATTGCCGACGGACATCACCGCAGTGCCGCCGCCGCCCGTACTGCTGCGGAATGTGCCCCAAACAACCCCGATCATACCGGCAAAGAGGATTACAATTTCTTCCTGACGGTGGCTTTCCCCGCCAGTGAACTGAAAATTCTGCCCTACAACCGTGCCGTGCGTACCCTCAACGGACTTTCCCCCATGTGGTTTATGGAAGTTTTGCGGGACAAATTCGATATTACGCCCGTTTCCGACGGTGAAGTTGCCAATCAGGGGGAATTCAAATTTTATCTTGCGCAGGCGTGGTATCTGGCGAAACCCAAGTTCGACGTCAGCAAGCTCGGTGTGATCGAACGGCTGGATGTGAGCATTTTGCAGGATAATGTTCTTGCTCCGCTCCTCGGAATTGCCGACCCCCGTACCAGCAAAGAAATCGACTTTATCGGCGGTATCCGCGGAACGAAAGAACTGGTCAAACTGGTGGACTCCGGTGATTACGCCATTGCCTTTTCCATGTATCCGACTACGGTCGATCAACTGATGGCGATTGCCGATGCCGGTGAGATCATGCCGCCCAAATCCACCTGGTTTGAGCCCAAACTCCGTGACGGACTGGTCTGCCACAACTTTTAAGAAGGGAGTTTCTCATGATCTTCGATAAAATTGAAAATCTGAAAAATTACGCCGGTCTTGCACCGGAGGTTTTTGAAAAAATCACTGCCTTTCTGGGCGGGCTTTCCGCCGACACGGAAGACGGCAGAACGGAATTGATGGGCAGTGACCTCTATGCCATGGTACAGCGGTACAATACGCATCCTTTTGATGCCGATAAGCTGGAAACGCATACCAGATACATCGACATCCAACTTCTGCTTGCGGGGGATGAGGTCATATATTACGGCTATGCCGACGGACTGCCGGTGACTTCTCCTTACAGTGATGAGAAGGATTACGCTTTCTACCGTGCCGACAAGGCGGATTTGACTCCGCTGGCTTTGAATGACTCCAACTTTGCCGTCTTTCTGCCGGAAGAGGGACACGCTCCCGGCTGCGGTGATCCGGCAAAAGGGGTGGTAAAAGTCGTCATCAAGATCCGGCGTACACTTCTGGGGCTGTGATCATGGAAAATACTCTGCGGATACAAAAGGCTGAAAAGGCGAACCGTCTGCTCTTCTCCGCGCCGGGGGAGGGCGGGAAACTGGTGTTTGCTTCCGGGATCGCCCGTTGTCTGGCGGATGCTTTTGCCGCCGCCCGCAATCCGCAGAGTGCAGATACCGCATCTGCGGCAGATTATCTCAATGCCCTTTGCCGGGAATTGAATGATGAAATGCTCGATGCGGTGCTGGAAGAACTGATTTTCAGCGCACTGGTGGAATTGAAAGTTCTGCCCGCCGAACTGCAGTCGGAGCAATGGAGTGAAAATACCGCTTTCCTGTTGGAACAGGCGAAAAGACTGCTGGACGGGGTCGGTGAACTGGCGGAAAATTGCCGTGAAGAACTTTTCCCCCGAAGTGCTGAACTGTTGCAGAGTGTTTCTGCTCCGGCAGATTTGAAAGAGTTGGCAGAACGGCTTTTGCTGCGTGACCGTTTCCGGCGCAACCGTGCATTCCAGTTTCACAACGGCAGATTTGTTCCGGTGGAACTGACGGCGGCGAAACCCATTGCTGAATTTTACGGTTTTCCGAGTGTCCGGGCGCAGTACAAAAATCATTTTGCCGACTTTGCGGCGGGCAAAAGCAATCTGCCGCTTCTGGTCAACAGTCTGCCGGGATACGGCAAGACCAGTATGACAGTATCGCACTGTGCGGCACACGATGAACTGGTGCTGATTTTGCCGGAGCCGGAAACGCTGGAGCACAACTGGCGTGAGTTGATTTCTCCGCTTGCGGCGCGTCCTGACCACAAATTTGTGGTTTTCTTCGATGATATAGACCCCCGTGTGCTGGACTGGTATCAGTTCCGCACGAATGTCGGCGGAGCCTTTGCGCCGCCGGACAACGTATTGCTGGTGATTGCCGCCAACTACGAATTTCCTGCCAACATCCTTTCGCGCGGGCGCAAGGTGAGTTACCCGATTTTCGACGAACTGCGCTGTATGGAGATGGTGGAAGAGTTTCTGAATGTGAAATTCAACATGAAAAATCCCTCCCGCAATCTGATTTCGCTGATTGCGGCGGGTTATACAGAGGACTTCGGTCAGAAGAAGTTCACCGAACTTTCGCCCCGCAGTCTGATAAGGTATCTGAAAGTCTACGAAACCGACCAGATCAAACGTAAAACGGTGGTGGAACTCTCGTTTGGAAAGATGATTTTCAAACCGGACGCCCAACTTTTTTACGAATTCAACATCGAGTTGATGCGTTCCCTTTACGGCGAAGAGTACATTCAGCAGTTGCTCCGTGAGCGTCTGCGCGACATGGAAAAGTAACGCCGGAAAACGAAATATCATATAAAAAAATCCGCGCGAAGCGCGCACCCCGCACCGGGTCGTACCCGGACGTGATCCAACGGCGGAACGTTGGTCGCCGCCTTAAAATGGCGGCGAAAGTACAAGCGCAGCGTCAACATTGCCGCATTTGCGGCAATACCTCTCGCCGGGAGCGATGCCCCGATAAAAAAGCACAGCGTATTTTATCGGGGCGTTGAGCGGACGAAGCATTCCGAAGCCCCTGTAAAATCAGTCAACCTTTCGTACAGTGCCATAAAATTTTCATAGTACGCAAGCGCAGAAAATGACTTCTGCGCTTTGCTGTTATTTGTGCTAAAATTGTTTTATTTATTTCTGAAAATCTATGATTGTTTTATGATAATTTCCATTGAGTTTGTTTTTTTATTCATTGACAAAGCATTTATTTTGTGGTATAATATTCACAAACAAAACAGGAATTTATATGCCGCGAAAAGTAAAACAATTCAATATCAGAGATCTGGCAAAGGAAGCCGGAGTGTCGATCAGTTCCGTCTCCCGGGTGCTGAATAATCACAGCGATGTGAGCGAGGAATTACGTAAGAAAATCCAAACTGTAATTGATCTGCACGAATTTTCTCCGGATCGTGCGGAAGAACGCGCCATCCGTATCAATGTGGTGATCGGTGTGGGGGATATTACGGACTATATTTCCAGTATTCTGACCGGGATCTACTGGGAAGCGGAAAAGTTGAATGTTGAAATTTCCATTCAACGCTGCTGCACGAGCCGCGTTTCTCTTTTGCGCTGCTGCCGGGTGTGGCGCAGTGATGCGGTCATTCTCGTCAGTGCGGAGCATCTCTATCCGCAGTTGGAATCCCTCCGCAATGCAGATATCCCCTGTATGCTGGTTGACGGCAGAACAAAAGAGAGGTCGATTGGTTATATTTTCATGGAAACTGTTTTCGGCACCAATCAACTTTTGCGTCTGCTGGAAAATAACGGACACCGTGAAATCGCCATGCTTGCCGCAGATCCTTTTGATATGGAGATCCACCAGACCCGTTACAAGATCTATTGTGAATATATGCGTTCGATCGGCAAAGAACCGGTACTGATCCCCCTCTATCCGCTGAAACACATCGAAGGTATCGGCAGGGCTAAAGTGGCGGGGTATCAGCAGACTTTGCAGTTATTGCAGGAACATCCTGAAACGACGGCGATCATCTGTTTGAATGACGAAGTCGCCATGGGGTGTTACAAAGCCTGTTTTGACAGTGATGTACGCATTCCGGAAGATATTTCCATCGTTGGTTTCGGGGATGAATCTTATGCGAAATATATGCTGCCGGGACTGACGACAAGCAAAACGCCCCTGACGCAGGCCGGACGTTTGGCGGTCGATTATCTGAAAGAGTATATTTCAGGAAAAATAGACCGTCTGCCGCAAGTAATACTGCCATCGGAACTGATCATCCGGGGAAGTGTTGCGCCAGTGAAACAGAAGTAGATAACCCGTATATAAAATAAAAAAATCTGAACTTATCACTTGCAAAGTTGCAATGACAGGGAAAATAAGAAATTTTGAAAAGAAAAGGTAAAGAAAAAAGTGACAGGGAACTATCTTTTTATGATGATCAAACGCAAATGCCGGAACATGGTCATGCTGCTGTTTATTTTCTTTGCTATTTCTGCTAAAACAGGAGAACCGACAACCGTGATACCCTTAAAAACTTACAAATTTCTTCCTGAACTTTCCGATCGGGCAGCTTGGGATCAGGTAAAAAACGCTCCGGATAAACAGCAATATGTAGAAACGATTTTCCGGGAGGCAGAGGTTGCAGCAGCTACGCCGGTACCGCCTGATTCAGCAAAGTTATTCATGGAGTTTGTACGCAACGGAAATCGGGTCCATTATGAAAACAACTATTTTGCAAGACGCCGCAGACTGATGGCTCTGGTTTTGGCTGAGGCTCTGGAATATAAGGGGCGTTTCATTGATGATATTACAGAGCATCTTTACGCTATTGAAGCTGAATATACCTGGGCAATTCCGGCGCATACCGGAATCCGGAATGATGCTCTGCCCATGTACGAATATGAAGAAATCGATCTGTTTTCCGCCGAAACAGCCAATCTTGTCGCTCAAACGCTGGCGATTTGCGAAAAAGAGTTGAATAAAGTTTCTCCAAACTTCGTCAAACGCTTGAAAGCCAAGCTCATGGAACGTACCGTTATTGCTGTTGAGAACAATTTGCAGAACTACTGGTGGAGAGATTTATTGAGTAATTGGAATCCCTGGATTTGTGCAAATTTATTCTGGGCAGGAAATTATATATTGCAGGGAGATCATGTTCGTTTTACGAAGTACGGAAACAAACTTTTTGCCATCACAGAGCGTTACTACAACTTTTATCCTGCTGATGGAGCCTGCGAAGAGGGAGCTTCGTACTTTTCAAGATCTCCTGAAAATTACTTCCTTTTCCTCGAAGGTATGTATCTGGCAACAGATGGAAAATTCAACCGTTACGGTGAAGAAAAGCTGCGGAAAATGTTTGAATTCATCTCTGCTGCCAATCTGGGCGGAAATTATTTTGCCACTTTTTCGGATGCCAGTAAAGAGGTTTCTCTTTCAAGCGGAATGCTCTATGCGATGGCAGAGCGCGTGAACAGTCCTGAATTGAGGATATTCAGCGAAAACTATGCTCCGTTTTCCACCCAGATCATTTACAGTGATCCTATGGGATATCTGCGTCCCTACTATCAACTTTTCGGAAAAGTCAAATCCCAAAATAGTGATAATAATTTCTTTCTGGTCTATCCGGTAACACAACATGCCTATTTACGGAACGGGGATATTGCACTTGCTGTCAAAGGCGGACACAATGCCGAACAGCACAATCATATTGATATCGGACAATTCATTCTCAAGTTTGGAGAAAAGACGGTTGCTGCTGATCTGGGAGCGTCCACCTACACCAAAGAGTATTTCAATGAAAACAGATACCAGTTTTTGACAACGAACAGTTCCGGTCATAATCATCTTGTTTTCAATAACATCGGTCAAGGATTGGGAAAAGATTTCCGGACTGCCGTTTTTGAAACACATGGAGATTTCAAACATGCTGAAATATTTATTGATATGACCCCGGCTTACCCGAAAGAATTGAAATTGAAATCCTGCAAACGCAAAATTATTTTTGAAGCCAAAGAAGTAACGGTAATTGATGAGTTTGAGGCAGAAGAAAAACTTTCCCCTCAGATGACGATTTTCAGTGAATTTGCCGAACTTCCTGCCGTCACTACCGGCAAGATTACAACAGAACTCTTTCCGATTACTGATGAGAAATTGCGTAAAAACTGGAGCGATAAACTTTATAAGCATACTATTACAATAGCCGATACCGCAAAAGGAAATATAAAAACCGTTTTTAAGCGGTAAAGCTGAAAAATACAAAGGAGGTAAACAAAAATTTTTACAATTATTGATTTTCGATTCCCAAAAACAAAAAAATCCACAACAAAAAGGTAAAAAATGAAACAAAAACAATTCACCCTCATCGAACTGTTGGTCGTAATCGCGATCATCGCCATTCTCGCCGCCATGCTGTTGCCTGCTTTGAATAAAGCACGTTCCAAAGCACGTTCCATCAGCTGCACCAACAATCTGAAACAGGTTATTCTGGCTGGAGTTCAGTATGCCGGAGACTACAATGACATCATTGTTACAGGATTTCAAATTGATAAATTCTATCCCTGGACGATGCTGTTGTGCAAAGGCAATCCCTCCTAGCACACCGGCACCGACGCCGCCGGTATCGGCAATTATCTGGATTGGGCAAGTACCCGTTGTCCGACTAAACAAGAAAATCGCGAAGCCTACCGCAACGCTTACGGCGGTATTGCCTTCCCCACTGACTCTGATAAAAATTTGTACCCGACCTCGTCCTTCGGTTCTTTTTACAATCATGGCGGAGTTACTGGTTTAGGTCAGGGCGGAAGTCTCACTCTCCTTTATCTGAACAAAGCCAAAAGAGGAGGCGAAACTCCTACTTTTGCCGATGCATATCATGGAGCCAATACGACCAGTGGTACAAACTTTGCCCCCGGATGGAACAATGGCGGATATTCTCATGGCGTTTGGGCAACTTTACACGAGACTTCCGGTAATACGGCTTATCTCGACGGACACGTTGGCAGTGCCACTGGTCCTGAAATGTTTGCCAATGGTCAACTTGCCACCTATAAAGATGTGGCTGGCAACCGTTGGAATAAGAATTAATAATCATTTTCAGTTTACCAACACCTGATACGACCTGTAGGTCCTACGGGCCTTACGGGTCGTAAGTCTGTAAACATACAGGATAAAATCATGCACAAAAAAATCACAGCACTTCTGACTGTCGGTTTACTGCCGCTTTTCGCTTTTGCGGCAAAACCGCTTTTCAATGTGGGTTCTCCCGCTCAAGTCAAGGCCGGTGCGTTTGACAAGACCACCATCGCCACCCAAAAAGGAAATACTCTGCAGCTCTTTCTCAAAAAGGGCGGTTCCAGATATCAGGGTGTGATCCTCACTCCCGCAAAAGATAAATATTTCGATCTTTCCAAAGGCTCCGTCCTGACCTTTGATGTCCAAAACAACAGCAAGGTTTATACGTGGGTCCGTATTGAGATCATCAATCTGAAACCGGGCAAAAATCCCAATGCTTTTGCCCACTGTCTCTACTCTCAAATCGCCCTTAAACCCGGCGAGAAAGCCGCATTCCGTACCCGGTACGGACGCATCGGTAACAAAAATATCGACTGGGAACCGCAGGGAATGCAGCACAATTTTGACGGATTTACCAAAGGCCGTTTCAACATCGTCCCCGGCGAAGTTGCACAAATCCGTATATGGACGGGCCCGGACAAAACGGTCCCCCGCACGCTCATTCTCTCCAATTTCCGCCTCGAAGAACCGCCCAAACCTTTCCCGGCGGCACTCAAGAGCAAAGAAGCATTCTACCCCTTCATCGACAAATTCGGTCAGTATAAACACGCCGACTGGAAAAATAAAATCAAATCCGAAGCCGATTTGTAAGCGCAGAAAGCCAAAGAAGATGCAGCACTTGCCAAACTCCCCCGTATTCCCGACCGCACCAAATTCGGCGGCTGGGCAAGCGGTCCGACTTTTGACAGCAAAGGCGGCTGGGGCAAGGTCAAATACAAAGGGAAGTGGTTCTTTGTCGATCCGGAAGGTAAACTTTTCTGGTCTCTGGGCATCAATACCATCCACGATGCCTCTGACGATGTGACCGGCATCACTTTGCGTGAAAACTATTTTGAATCTCTGCCCTCCGAAAAAGAGCACCCCGATCTCTACACCACAGCCCGTTTCCCCCGCTACGGTTTCTACAAGAAAAATGTGGAAAAATCCCCCGTGGTCAAACAGTTCTTTTTCTACCGCTGGAATATGCTCCGCAAATACGGCAAAGACTACCACAAAGAGTTTGTGAAACGTTCTCAACGCCGTATGTCCAACTGGGGCTTCAACACCAACGGAAACTGGGTGCATGAAGATATTCTCAAAGAAGAGTTCCACCACCCCTACATTTCTGCGGTTCAATTCGCTAAATTTTACAACGTGATCGAGGGCTGCAAACAGATCGGCTGGCAGAAGTTCCCCGATATCTTTGACCCCAATTTTGAAAAGGGCATCAAAGAAGCATTGCAGAACTGGCAGAAAAACACCACTTTGGACCCCTATTGCATCGGTTACTTTATCGACAATGAACTTTCATGGGGAAAAACCGATACTTTCCTCGCCGAAGGTACGATCCGCTCCCGCGGTCATCAGCCCGCTAAAGCCGCAATGACCGAATACTACAAAAAGAAATATACCGATATTGCCAAACTCAACAAGGTTTGGGGTAGTTCCTACAAGAGTTGGGAAGATTTCCGCAATACCGCAAAAAATCCGGTCGACCCCAAAAAAGCAAAGGCTGACTTGGAAGAATTCAATCAGGTCATTGCCGAAGCCTATTTCACCACTTGCAAAAATGCAATCAACAAATACGCCCCCGGAAAACTCTATTTCGGATGCCGTTTCAATGACTGGAACGTAAAGGCGATCCGGACTGCCGCAAAATATGTGGACGGCATGAGTTTCAACCGTTATTCCTCACATGTTGCCAACTTCGCCCTCCCCGAAGGTGCCGATTGTCCCATCATCATCGGTGAATGGCATTATGGAACCACCAATAACGGCCCCGCTCACGGAGGATTGCAATTTGCCGCAACTCAGAAAGACCGTGCCAGAGCCATCGACCGTTATGTCCGCAGTGCATTGTCTCATCCGCTGATCGTCGGCGTGCACTACTTCAAGTACACTGATCAGGCTGTTACCGGTCGTCCCGCCGATGACGAAAATATCCAGTGCGGTCTGGTCGATATCGCCGACACGCCTTACGAAGAAGTCATCAATGCTTTCCGCAAGGCGAGTATGGAAATGTTTCAGTACCGGCTCAACAGCAAATAAAACAACACAGCGGCTCTTGGAAATACGCCTTCCGGATTACTTGTTTGCGAAAACCGCAAATAAGTAATCCGGATTTTACTCAATACGGACTTGCTTTTCCTCAAAACGGTGATACATTAAACAGAACAACAACTTAAAGGAATATATAAATGGCTGAAAAAAAATATTTTGACTGGTGTTTCGGCGCAAACTTCTACCCCTCCACGGCAATCAATCAACTTGAAATGTGGCAGGAAGAGAGTTTCGATCCCGTGACCATCGACCGTGAACTGGGATTTGCCGAAGGGATCGGTATGAAAATCATGCGGGTCTATCTGCATGACCTCCTCTGGGAACAGGATAAGATCGGTTTCCTGAAACGCATGGAACAATACCTTGCCATCTCCGAAAAACACGGCATCAAAACGATGTTCACCATTTTCGATGACTGCTGGAGTCCGGAATTCGCCCTCGGCAAACAGCCTGATCCGAAACCCTTTACGCATAACTCCGGCTGGGTCCAGTCCCCCGGCAACGCAGCCGCGGATGATCTTGCCGAACGCCCCCGCCTTGAAGAGTATGTCAAAGGCGTGCTGACCCACTTTGCCGATGATAAACGCATCGCTCTCTGGGACCTTTACAATGAACCCGGCAACGGCTCCTCCGGCGACCACGTGACGACCTCTTCTCTGCGCGAAAATCTCTCTCTGCCGCTTTTGAAAGATGTTTTCAAGTGGGCGCGCGACGTAAAGCCCTCCCAGCCGGTTACAGCCGGGGCGTGGAACTTCACGGAAGGCTTCAAGGATTTGAACCGCTTTATGTTTGACAACTCCGATCTGGTGACTTTCCATACCTACCGCAATCCCGAAGAGACCCGCCGGTGTGCGCTGGAAGTCCTCAAAGAAGCGGACGGCCGTCAGGTGCTTTGCTCCGAATACATGGCTCGCACCGCCGGAAGCACCTTTGAAGGGTGTCTGCCGCTCTTCAAAGAGTTGAATATTTCCGCCATCAACTGGGGCTTGGTCTCCGGCAAAAGCCAGACCATTTACCCCTGGGGCTGGACGCCCGAAAAGGGGATGCCTGAAAAGTTCTTCCACGACGTTTTCAACGCCGACGGAACGCTCCTTTATCCCGAAGAAAAAGAGGTTTTCGACAAAGTCCGTTAAACGGATGCAGCTGCCGGAAGTCCGGAGTGTCAAGTTTCCCGCCAAAGCCCGATAGCGGACATTGGCGGGGACTTCTGCCGTGGAAACGGCATTTTTTTTACCCCTTTTCTCTGTTTTTATTGGCAATTTCTTTTTTTTGCGGTATCTTATAGTGATAGACTGTGTACTAAACATAGACTGATAAAAAAAATCCGCGCGCAGCGCGTACCCCGCCCCGGGTCGTACCCGGACGTGATCCAGCGGCGGAACGCTGGTCGCCGCCTTAAAATGGCGGCGAAAGTACAAGCGTAGCGTCGATATGGCCTCGCATGAGGCAATACCACTCGCCGGGAGCGATGCCTCGAAAAAAGAGCGTAGCGTATTTTATCGGGGCGTTGAGCGGACGAAGCATTCCGAAGCCCCTGTGAAAATCAGTCAACGTTTAGTACACA
>JAFTUS010000062.1 GCA_017466125.1 Lentisphaeria bacterium
CATATCGGAATAACTGAAACGGCCCTGGCAGTTTAGAGTACTTTGCAGAAATTGGACCCATGAGGTGGCAAAAGGCAGCAAACCGACTTGTCCCAATACGAACTGTTCGTAAATTTTGGGAGCCAGCAACACCTGATCGTGGTGAGCCAACAATTCGCTCAAATGTTCCAGAGCGGACAATGCGCCGTCGGACTCAAGTATTTTGGGGATACATGCGGCGGAAAAACTTTCAAAACCGGCTCCCAAAACATCCTGCCCCATCAATTCGAGCAGAAATTTGATACCGCTCCATCCCTGCAGTTTCATAAGGGCGCAAGCGTAAGGAGCGGTTTTACCTGCCGGAGCATGCCGGAGCATACGGAAAATCACTGGCCAGGTAATCCCGCTTTTTGGGATATAGACTTGCTGTTGTTCCGCCCAATCAGCATTGATGCCAAAACAGGAAGGCAAATCGATACAACAGTTGATTGCGTGGATATGCGGACTACCGTCAGCATCGACGGTCGGATAGCTCGCTTGCGGTACAAGTTCATTCTGCAAATCGGTGAAATGCGGCAGTTCTTCCAGCGGAAACAGGGAATTCAAGCGGGCGTACAGGGCGTGCCAGAAGAATTCTCCGCAGCAGGGCAAATCTCCGGAGGAAATGCGTTGCAGATAAGGATCCGTACCGCTGGCGGGAAAGAGTTCAACAAGACGTACTTTTACATCTGTATGTATTTTCATAAAGCAATCAGCCAGCAGTTGCATAATAAACCGCTTTAATGGATTGGGATCCAACAGGGCAAAAGAGACCTCAACGGCATCTTTTCCGGAGCGGTTCAGGAATGGGAAAAAGACACTTTCCGGCTGCCAACTGATAAAAGTACCGCTGCCCCGTTTTTGAGAGACGAAACCGGCATCTTTCAGAAGTTTCATTACGCCAACGATGGTAATACGCGAGACATTATATTCCTGCGCCAGAATTTCCATAGCGGGGAGTTTCTCCTGATATCTCCACTCTTCTTCCCGGATGCGGCGGCATAAATCTTCAAAAATCGTTTGTTTTTTACTGTTTTTCATAAATTATCCTCAAAAAATAAGTCATATAAATATATATCTTAAATACTGTTTTTTCAATAATTTTCACAAAAAGATTGTATTTTTCGCCACTAAAATTATATTAAACACATCGTTTTCCTCTTAAAATACAAAAAAGGAGTTGACAAAAAAATGAAACAAAAACACTTCACCCTCACCGTACTTTCTTTTCAGCGGGAAAAGAAAGTAGGCAAAGAAAAGGCAGATATATGGCGGCGACGCCGAACGTCGGCCTCGCTGACTGCCGCCACCAGAGGGGGCGAGGCTACCCTCTTGACTCCCCGGGCATCGTTTACGCTTATCGAACTCTTGGTCGTCATCGCCATCATCGCCATTCTCGCCGCCATGCTGCTGCCCGCTTTGAATAAAGCGAGAAATTCGGCAAGAACGACTGCCTGCCTCTCCAACTGCAAGCAGATCGGCACTTGTTTTCTGATGTATTTTGATGACAATCAACTCTTTTTGCCGCCCAACGGCACCACAAGCGATTTGAATAATGGCGGAGTAATGACAGGAATGAATCCCCGCTGGTATTCCGGCAGCTACTTGACTCCATACGGATTTACGAACACTATGCGCTACTGCCCGTCTATGACTGATATCGAACATACAGATCAAACCAAGCGTGCCGATTGCGGTTACGGAATGGTGGTAAACAATAAGAAAAGAAAATTATCGGATTGGGTCGATCCGTCATCTGCGCTGTTATCTATGGATTACACAAATCAGTATCATTGGTATGATAGTGCCTCCGGTAAGTATCTTGATGCCGCATATTTTGTCAATGAAACGACTCCTCAAAGGAATGTCCCCTGGCAAAGACATGACCGGAAAGCCTGCATCCTTTATGCAGACGGTCATACTGAAATCATGACTGAAACCGTATTCATCTCGTATGTAAAAGGAAAAACCCATTTCAGCCCCAAAAAATAGGATAAAAAATGAATAAGATACTGAAAATATTTTTTACACTGGCTTTGCCTGTTGCTGTATTTGCGGGAACGGAGACTTTCAATATTCGTACCGCTGATGATCTGTCAAAAAATCCTCTGAAAGACTGGAATGGAAAAGTCACTACGGAATTTGACCCCATTCTCAAACGGGATGTGGTGAAAATCAATTTTGCAGTTCCGCCGAATACAACAAAAAATGTCAGTTCCGGTATTAGATTTCCTGAAATCAACAAAATCAAATGGCAGTCCATCGACAATATCAAACTGCATTATAAAGGCGGTTTCGGACATATCGTCTGGCTAATCCGCGATCGTGACGGAGAAGTTTTCGGTTTTAAGAAATTCAAACACCTCGGAGGCGAAGCCTGGAGCGAATATATCGGTTACTTCAACAATCCGGATATCAAAAATTACCACAACTGGGGCGGCGGGAAAAAACGCAATAAAATTATGGATCCGCCATTGAAAATTGCGGCTGTCAACATCACCATTTATCCGTCTTACATTGCTACCCAGTTACGCAATTCCTTCGGCGGCAACATCACGCCGACCCCGGAAGAACTGGCAAAGGGTATGAAACCGGTGGATTTCTATATTTCCGGAGTTACGGTTGAGGGTGTCCGCTACGGCGGAAAAGCCGAAGTGGTCAATAAGTTTGAGAGTCAGTCCGAGTTCAAAGAAATCGGCACACAAGTTCCCTTGAAGACCAACAGCGGCAAAAAAATCACTTATCAGCTCAAAAATCCGCTGAACAGTTCCGCTGTCGTCAAATTGAAAGCCGTTTCTGAACTTGCTCTGACCGACAAGAAAGAAGTCTTTGAAAAAGAAATCAAACTTGAAGGCAACGCCGTTCAGAATATTGAACTGCCCTTCTCTTTTGACCGCAACGGCTTCTATTCTTTGAGCATGACTGAAACCGTCAACGGAAAAGTTTCCAAACCGGTCAAAAGTTTCGTCAACGTCTGGACTCCGGTCGGAAACAACTGGAAAGATGATCCTGAAACATTTTTCGGAACTCAAATGGTAATGGATCTTCATCAGCGGGTATTCGCCTCCCTCCGGGATCAGGACTTCAAGAATATGAGAGATTCCGGAGTCAAACTGCTCCGCTTCACGATCCGCTGGTCGGCGATCCAACCCAAAGAAAATGGACCATTGAATTGGAAAACTTACGATGCCGCTGTAAAAAAATGCAGGGAATACGGCATCATCCCATATTTGATGATCGCCAATGCTCCCAAATGGGCTGCCGCTGACAAAAAAGCTGCTGCGGAAGCTCCGAAATTCGTTCAGACCTGCCATCCGGATAATAAGCTGTATGCACAATTCGCCGCCACAGTCGCCGAACGTTATCGAAACAGTACCAATTATTTCCAGATATGGAATGAGCCTTATGCAAACCAGTTTTACTGGGGGGGAACCGCCGACACATACACGGATATGCTGAAACTGGTTTATCCGGCAATCAAAAAGGTCCATCCGGAAGCGAAAATCTGCGGCGGCGCGGCATGGGATGAAGTCTTTTTCAAAGCAAAGGGATCCTATGATTTCTGGCCGTTCCACTGTCACTCCGGCGCTGAGAATCTGCACTCCATCATTGCCCGTCATCGGAAAATGGCGGAAAAGGCAAAGGTCGGCATGTCGGTTTTCTGGAACGATGAAACCGGTTTTGCCGTTGATCCATTCACAGAAGGTGCGGAAATCAAAAAGGCTTCAGAAATTTGTAAAAAAGCAGTCGTAACCAGAGCAGAAGGGATCAGCAATCATGTCTGGTTCGTCTATCGGAGTTCCCCTCGATCCCCGAACAATCCTCGTGACAACTATCCTTCGGTAGATGCGGGAAACCGCTGCCGTCCGGTGGTTGCCGCCCATAACAACATGGTCCGCATGATCCGGCAGAGCAAAACGGAGAAAAAGTTCTTCCGTCCCGGCATCGGAGATGCGGTCCTGTTCAAAGCCAGGGACCGCAAAGTTCTTGCCTTCTGGCGTTCTTCGGTGCAGAAAGGTCAGACTGTGACGGCAGTATTTTCCGCACCTGTTTCCGGAACTCTTTACAATCTTTTCGGATCGGAACTCCGGAAAGTGGCAAACGCATCCGTCTTTTCCGCTCCGATGACCGAGGAACCACAGTATCTGGTTCTTCCTCCGGATGCGATCATGAAAGACATTGCTTTTTCATCCGTGCTTGATTTTCCGTATCAGTGGACGCACACAGAGGGAGACAAAATTCAGAATGTCAGTTTCCAGGTTGCAAATCCGTTCAAAAAGGAACTGAACGGGACCATGCGTTTCTTCCCCGATGGCGGGTGGACTCCGGAAAAGAAGGAGATCGCGGTGAAAGCTGCTCCGGGAAAATCGGTTTCGTATTCCGTGAAATTCACTGCATCGGCAAAAACCAAAACGCTGGCTTTCCCATGTTTCGAATTCATCCTGCCGGATGAAAATATCAAGATCGAAAGCAGTCTGAAATTTGTCGCCTGCACTTCCCTTGGTACAAAATGGCAGCTGCTGGCGGATGTGGATAAAAAGGAAGCAATGACCAATCTGCGCATCGGCGATGTCGATGCCGATATGTTCTGGCAGGGGCCCGATGATCTCAGTGCCAAAATCTATTCCAAATGGGACAGCCAGTATTTTTATCTGAAAGTCGCAGTCCGCGACAATATTCACTATCTGGTCCACAAAGGGGTCGGGATGTTTGAGGGGGACAGCGTTCAAGTTGCCTTCCGCAGCAGTCTCAAGACTTTTTATTCGGTGAATCAGTCCGATTACAAGCAG
>JAFTUS010000063.1 GCA_017466125.1 Lentisphaeria bacterium
CCCCGGGTCGTACCCGGACGTGATCCAGCGGCGGAACGCTGGTCGCCGCCTTAAAATGGCGGCGAAAGTACAAGCGCAGCGGCCGAACGTCGGCCTCGGTAGTGGTCGGCTGTCGCCCCGTGCGGGGCTCTCGAGCCTCCGGGGCGTTGAGCGAACGGCGCATCCCGAAGCCCCTGTAAAAATCAGCCAACGTTTCGTACAGAGTCTATTGTTTCAAAAATTATATGTCCATTCCGGTAAAATTATATCTTTCCGCAGTATGTTTTTCTAAAACGTGTGATATATTATATGAATTATCACAAACCGGTGGATATATGTTTGATGAAATGACAGCCTTGCTTGCCCATTACATGGAACTGCCCCTTTCCTGCCGTCTTGAGGTCGCAACCCCGGACGGCGAAAAGCTGCACTTCCATGATGAGTGGGAATTGAAGTTTTTTCCGGAGCATCTTCTGGTGATCGCTCCGGGGGTCATCCATGCCGCCGGGATCGGCCATCGTGGTGTGTTATCAATCCGTCATGATGGTTTTCTGATCGGCTGGTGCGGAACACCCTATTTCCCGACACACCCCTTTCCGCCGGGACTTCCCTTGCCGGAGCTGCTGGATTTCTTTGCCCGTCACGCAACGGACTGCTGCCCGGAACTCCGGCAGCAGTTCTCCGGGCTTCTTGTGACCGCCTTGCAGAAACTGCTTCTCTCTCTGCCGGGGGAACACCCTCCCCGCCGGGAGGCGGCATCCGCCCTGCGGGAGTATTTTGAACGCAACTATTTCCGCAGTGATTTGAGCATTGCTGATGCCGCCGCCGCGCTGAGATTTTCCCAACAGTATCTATCCAGGCAATGTCAGAAAAAATGGCAGTGCCCTCCCCGGAAACTTCTGACAGACATCCGTCTGGCTCATGCCGCAAAACTACTGCGGAGCGGTTCCTTTCTGGTAGCCGATGCCGCACGGCTGACCGGTTGGAGTTCGCCTTTTTATTTCAGCAACATCTTTCGCAAAAACTACGGTATCCCTCCGGGAAAATTCAGCAGACAGGAAAATTCAAAATGATCGGCTTTTCACAGCGCAACTTCAAACTTTGCAGTATTTACTCTTTCTGCACGGCTCTTGCCATTGCGGTAAGTGCCAATGCCATCGTGACCGACCTTCTTTTATTGAATTTGAAATTCGACCTTGCCAAATTCGGCATCATAAAGAGTTGTATGTTTCTGCTTCCGTCGATCAGTTATTTTGCGTCTGCGGGGCTTCTGCTGCGCCTCAACAGGGATTTGACCATTGCCGCCCAAGCCTACCTCTGGCGGGTTCTTCTGCCGCTCATTCTGACAGTAAGCGCATTTTTCATCCACTCCCAAACGGTACTTCTTGTACTGGCATCGGTGATTTTTTCTTTGAGTTACACCTGTGCGATGTTTGCCAACAATACGCTTCTGAAGATTTACCGCAACGCTCTTTCTCCATCGGAGTTCAACCGGGGAAGTATTTTTCTCACGGCACTTCTTTCGATGCCGGGGGCGTTTTTCTGTCTGCTGGCGGTCTCTATTCTGAACCGTTTTTCCGGAGACCGTCAGGCGTTTCTGCTCTGTTTGCTGGTACTTCAACTTGTATCGCTTCTCTTTGAATATCCGGCATACAAGTCGCTGATGGCTGTTCGCTTTCCTCACGTGGTGAAAGAGGCGCAAAAGCACTCCCCCAAAGGGAAAATCGCAGATATTTTCCGCTCCGTTGAGTTGAAGCGTCTGCTTGTTCTTTCCACACTGCACGGGATATGGACGGGGGCTGTTTCCACCTATTTTGTGATCTATCTGCTGCGGGTATGGCAATTCAAAGCGCAGTGGATCGCAGCACTGGAACTGCTGTTGACCGTGTTGAATTTGATATCAGCCAAATCACTGGGCAGACTTGCTGACCGTTTCGGCTGTGACCGGGTCATTGGTACTGCCTTTGCCGTGATCCTTACCATACAACTGCTCTGGACCTCGATGCCGACGATGTGGATCTTCCTGCTGTTTTTCTGCTTTGCCGCCCACAACGGCAACGGGATGCTCGGCATCGCCTGTTTTTCTCTTGAAAGTTCATGGTCTGCGGCTCTTGCCAAACAGGGGCAGCATGAACTTTTTATCGCCGCCCGGACATTGCTTTATTCCATCGGCTGTTTTGCGGGCTGTCAGTTGGCGGGACCTCTTCTGACGCTGTTTCCGGGAACGGAAGCGGAGCAGTTTCTCCGGTACTTCCGCTGTACGCTGCTGCTGCCGCTGCTGATGGTTCTGCTGACGCTTTTCAGAAAGAAATAAGTTTGCAGCAAGAGAAAAGACTGCCCAAAGTCCGGCTTCGGCTCAGGGCAGTCATATCTTTTGAGGAGATTTCCCCGGGGTCACTCCATGATTGCAAAGCAGATATCGGCGGGAAGACCGTGCTCCGGGTCCGCCATGCCGTCTCTTTTATCCCAATGGTTGTGACTGGAATAGTAGATGACCAGCAGTTTTCCGTCTTTCAGCTCCGTACAGGCGGCATAGGAACAGTCGCCCGCACTGGGCAGTCTGCCCGCAAGAGAGAGTTCGCCGCTGCGGGTACAGCGGAAATAATCACAACGTAAATCACGGCGTTCCGCTCCGTCCCAGCGGCGGGCGGCAATGAGAAATCCGTCGCCGACACATTTGAGCATGATCCCCTGCATGGCAAGCGGGAGTTCCCGGTATTGGATATCTCCCTCCGGCGCAAGCGAAAAGGCTATGGGCGTGAAAGGCGGAATATCCCTGCGGACAATGCCGTGAAGAGTTCCCGCCGCATCAAGATCCAGAGCGACTTCATTCCCTCCGGCGATATCCAGTTCTCTGAAGAGTTCCCAGTTGCTGCCGTCTGAACTGCAATAGAGGGATGCCACACAATTTGCGATCTCGCCGTCACAGCGGTATCCTGTTCCGACAATGGAGTTATTCCGGAGCGCAAATCCCCAGAAAAAGGTATTCGACGGAACTCCTTTCAACGGCACTTCTTCAAAATCCGCACCATCCGCAGAAATCCAATGGCGGGTCTCCAGCCGCAGACTCCGGCTCCGGCCGGAGTAACGCATCCCCGAATAGAGATGCAGTTTTCCGTCAATGACCAGCAAACGGGGGTCGCGCAAGTCCTCCTCCGCAGAGAACGACCGCACGAATTCCCAGCTTTTTCCCTCATCACAGGAACGCATCAGTTTGATGACTCCGTCAAAATAGAGGTGTCCTTTGCCGGAGCGGAAAGCAATATACAACGCCCCGCCGAACCGGCATACCGTGGGGAAGGCATTGTGCATCCCGTCGCTGAATATGACTCCGCTTGTTACAATTTTGTCAAACATTCTTTTGAACTCCGTCTATCGGATAATGACCTCATACCACAGTGTTTTGTATTCCGGAGAAAGCCGCAGTACCGCTCTGCCGTTTTCGGAGCGCACCGGCACGGCGGTCATCCGTTCCCCGTTGCTGTCAAGCGCATACACCTTCATTTTACCGGCGGGAACGTCGAATTTCACTTTGGCAGTGATGCCTTCGCACATGATCGGCGAGTCCGCTCCCCAGTTTTTCCGCAGGGTCGCTCTGTTTTCGGGCAGAAGTTCAAACACCCCGTCGCGGTTATGGGCAACGCCGGAGGCGGCAAGCAGGATCCTGCCGGGAGACTTCATATCTTTCCCGTCGGTACAGACCGCAGAAATCGTCGCCGCCCCGGAAAAGGATTTCACATCGGAAACGGCAAATCCGTCAAGATCGACCCCTTTTTCGCCGCAGAAACCGGTAAAAAGTTTGGTACGGGGAGTATTCACACAGAACATTCCCTTATCTTTGGTACGGGCGTCCCACACCAGTTGTTTGGTATCGGATTCAAAGAATTTAACATCTTTGAGGGCGTCTTTTGGAGGAAGTTCTGCCCGTTCTGCGGCAATTTTACCGGAGTTGTCCGGATGTAATTTCAGTCCGAATTTCTTCAGCAGAGCATATTTCGGGTCAAGTCCGTAAAGAGTTGACGTGAGTTTGGAGGGGTCCGGCAGAGCGCGCAAATGTGAACGTTCCATTGCGATCGAGAAAGGCGCAGTGATCTGAGTTCCGGCTTCAGCCACGTCTCCGCGGACGAACATCGCCGCACAGGCGGGCAAATGTACCAGACGGTTGGAACAAGTGTTGATGTCAAAGAAACCCGGAATACAAGTCAGATCAAAATTATTCCGATGCGAGTAAGCAAAACTGTAGATCCCATTCCAGTTCTGAAAAGCTCCGTAGGCGGCGACCATGGGGAACCCTTCGGAAACAAACTGATTGGGTTCGGCATGGTTGTATTCGGAAATAACATAGGGCATACCGGCAACACGCTGGGCGGCGATCGTGCCGATCGTACCGGGATAGTTGTTCACCATGG
This sequence comes from Lentisphaeria bacterium, assembly GCA_017466125.1. Taxonomy (GTDB): domain Bacteria; phylum Verrucomicrobiota; class Lentisphaeria; order Victivallales; family Victivallaceae; genus Victivallis. The sequence continues at coordinate 4,389 of JAFTUS010000063.1, forward strand.
CATCGTTGCTGACATACCAGCCGCTCTCTTTATCCCAGGAATTTCCCTTCGGGAAAACAGGATGATTCCAATAAGTGTGCGTATCCACAAAGTCAAATTTCGTTTGCAGACCGATTGGGCTGATATGCACTTGAGTACCGGTGATAAGAGCCTTTGCCCCCAGTTCGTTGCGGATGAAGTCATACATATTGCGGTTGTACTCTTTTTCCATATCGTAGACGAAATCGATCCCGTCATGAAGTCCTCTGACCGTCTGGCGGGTCTGACTGATAAAGTGCCGCCGGATCAGCGGAACGGAGCAGTCTTCCATACTCTGACCGGGCTGAAGGCCGAGAACTCCGCCCTCTTTGAGAGAGGCATTGGCAATCTCATATTCTCCCTGCGGATCAAAGATAAAAGTGAGGCGGGCACGATCATCGGTATCGGTCGCGCAAAAGACGAATTCGTGTTTTTCCCAAGTGTCGGCTTTGGTTTTGACAACGGCATTGAGTCCGAGCATGATACCCCACGGGGCATAACTCTTCATGCAGTTCACCTTGAGATACTGGGGTCTGGCGGTGCGGACATGGAATGAAAGGGTATAAATTTCCCCTTTTTTCACCGTGAAGTTTTGAGCCGTCACGATTTGCGGGCCGCGATTTTTCTCTTCTTTGCGGTTGATGACAAGACGGCGGATCGCTTTCCCTTCCGGACCTTTTCCGGGCAGAAATTCATCTTTCACAGTCAGATAAGGCGCACTTTGCAGAACCCATTGTTTCTTATTACCGCTGCTTTGGGGAGCAAATCCGGTATTGTGCAGAAGTTCTTTGCCGAGTTTTGCTCTGCCCTGATTCCATGCCTTTGCCAAAGCGGCATCGGTACCGTATTTTTCTTTGAGCCAGTAGTTCCATTTATCCTGAAAAGGTTTGGCGTATTCCGGAACCATATTGTCCAATGCGCCGTACCGCCACCAGTTGAGCAGAGAATTCTCATTATTCAACTCGATAAAAGCGACAGCCGGATCTTCGCAGTAGGAGAGTTTGGTATACCGGTTCACATGGGTCAGCAGATCTCTGGCGTACTTTTTCTGAAGTGCGATCATACGGGGATCGATCTCATTGATACCCTTCCCCATTGCGGTCGGTGCCGGAGCCTTGAAGCCCTCTTTCGGACCGAATGAGCGCAGCACGTGCAAGTTGATGTTAACGTAGATACCGCGCTTTTTGAGCTGGTAGAGAAAATAATCCAACCGTTCCATTCTGGCGGGATTGATGGTTATAACATCGCTGCCCTCACCGAACACGCCCCGTCCGCGCTCGTCCATGTGATGAAGACGGACACAGTTGAAACCGTAGCGGGCAAGGTCGTCCGCCACTCTTTCGGCATCTTTGTGGCTCAACGGGAAAGCGGCATCGTAAACGAAGTTGGTTCCCCAGAAACGGATGGGACCGGCATCGGTGTGGAAGTTGCCGTTTTTATCGACACGCACATAACCGTCGGCACCGGCCTCTTTGACCGGCATCCAGGTTGCAATATTGGTGATGTTATTGAGCCGTTCCCCTTTTTTGGGCAGAAAGTGAAACATCTCCTTTTTTGCGGCGGCATCTCCGGCAAAAAGAGTACCGAAAAAGAGAACACTTAATAATAATGGACTTTTTTTCTTCATTATGTGATCCTTTTTTATGGGTTGATTTTATGTGTCGGCTTTAAAATCTTACTGAGAAACGGTACGGCATGAACTCCCCTGAAACGGTGGGTCGGCGCATCGCAGTTCCCGTAAGCGTAACACTCTTCCTGGGTCATCCCCTCCGGCATGGGGGCATAATCATAGAGCCGGTTGGCGGGGTCTTCGTATTTCGGATAGAAGTGATACTCGTAATGCTCCGGAACTCCGGCTGTCTCAAAGGCGGTCTGAATGATATCAAGCACTTCCACCGCTCCGCCCTCTGAAATACAGAGATGCGCCGGAGCAAGTGCCGCCAGAATATCGGGATAATCGAACCACCGGAGCAACCCCGGGATATACTGGAATGTACCGATGCGGAACAAGTTCGTGGAGTAAGCCCGTTTCCGCCAGTAACCGATACCGTCATTCCAGACGACCGCCTTCACATCGGGGTCGAGTATGCCGAGGATCGCCGCCGGTTTTGCACCGAGGGAGTGACCGCTTGTACCGAGACGGCTTGCATCCACAAAGGGCTGTTTTTTGAGCCACTGGAGGATCATATACTTCTGATAGACTGAAATGGATTCATAGCACCTGCCCGCCCACATACTGTGGACCGAAAATTCATAACTGTCGGGGCAGAGGGAGTCCGAAACTTCATTGGTCGCGGGGTTCTCCACCGCAACACTGACGAAACCGGCACGGCCGTATTCAAGAGCCATCTGATTGTAGGCAAACCATTTGTGGGAACAGACGGAGCCGTCAAGTTCCAGTTCGCCGCAGAGGGACTCTTTGCTGGAGAAAGAACCGGGGAAACAAAGTACCCCCGGGGCGGGAGATGCCGCACTTACCCCATCCGGCACGATCACAAGAAAAGGCACGACGCTGTAAGGTTCCGGATAAATCTCCCATTTCTGCAAGGAGTACCCTTCGCGCGGTTCGCTCCAAAGCATTTTGCAGGGGGGCTGTTCTTCCTCAAATTCGGGGAAACACATCAGTTCAAAAAGTTTTTCCCGGAGTTTTTCCCGCCACTCAAAAAATTCCTCCCGCGCCATGCCGGGCTTGTATTCCAGTTTCGGCTTCATGTGTTTCAAATAAGCGTAGATGAAACCGGAACTTCCGGTAAAACGGCCGTCTTCCCTGCCGCTTTCAAAAACTTTTGGCTTGGGCAATTTGGATTCCCGCATATTTTCGGGAACATCGTGTGAGTTACACATGATCTGTACTTCTCCTCTTTTGAAATTTTTATACAAATTTCCTGTGATTTTGATTTACAGGATCTGAAAAATCAGAACCAGCAGTAATTTCCCTGCAAAGAATCGGGATGCCGCCCCATGTCAACGTGCCAATCCAGCAGCAGAATATTGATTTTTCCGTCATGTCTGGCGCGGCTTTCCACATAAGAGGCAGTCCCGGTCGGATTGGTAAAGGCATAACTCTCCGTCAGCACCCGGGGAATTCCGTCAATGAACATCATGTGCTGCCCGGCAGACCAACTGCTTTTGCTCAAAATTTTTCCGATGGGAACGGGGTTGGCGTTGATTTTTATTGTTGTTGCGGCAGCGGGACCGCAGTAAAGGGAACGCATGGCATAATGAACCACCTTCAATTTAAGTTCCTGCGGACGGGTATCGGCATCAAGTTGGGTCGTTGAAGGGCAACTGAGGATATTCTGCTGCGCATAACCGTTATTGACAAGAATGGCACCCCAGGCTTGCGCAGTATAAGGAGTATGACGCGGCAATAAATCATTGTGATCGTCCGCATACATGGCAACACTCAACCCCAACTGCTTCAAGTTGGAAATACAGTTGCTTGCCTGCGCTTTGGCACGTGCCTTATTCAAGGCAGGCAGCAGCATGGCGGCGAGGATTGCAATAATTGCAATTACGACGAGAAGCTCGATCAGCGTGAACGCTGATCGAATGAAGCACGGCTTCGCCGTATGAAGCGCAGCGTTGCTGCATGAAGCGTTTGCCTGCGGCAAACATGAAGCA
>JAFTUS010000064.1 GCA_017466125.1 Lentisphaeria bacterium
GCAGGATCTTTCCGCAGAACTGCCAACCCCCAGAAAGTGAAGAAAATACTGACTTTCGCTCCAGAGGCAGCAAGTCCGTTGGCAAGAATAAACGCCGCCATCGCCTTATCAAAATCATTGCTGAAAAGTACCATTGACACTTCATGACCGTGAGGCATATTATTGTCTGAAGTCTTTGCCGGAGTCCCTTTGATCACATCGGCTTCCAAATGATCGGAAAGTTGTTTCAAGTTGGCAACGGTATTGCCGTTGTTTGCTGCCCAATTCAGCAAATCCGTTTCAAAAGTTGCTGCTGCAAGAAGATGGATACAACTCTTTTCCGGCATCGATTCCAGTTTGCTCTTGAGTTTTAAAACTGGTCCGGGACATGGCAGACCACGGACATCCAGTGTTTCTGCCGCAGAAATAACGAGTTTTTCTTCTTTGGCAGCGGGAACTTGTTCCGCTGTCGGGAAGAAGAGTTTCCACCCCATATATCCTCCGGAAAGATTCGCGGCGTTAAATCCGTTCTGTTTCAATATGCGTTCAGCAAGATAACCGCGCAACCCCACCTGACAACAGCAGACGATAAGTTTACTTTTGTCCAGTTTATTCAGATTACTGCGGAGATCGCCGAGACGGATGTTTATTGCGCCCGGGATCGATCCGAGAGCGTTTTCCTCCGGTTCACGGACATCCAGCACAACGGCATCGGCAGGGATCGTATCCGGATAAACCACATCTGTCAGTCCGTTGAGGATATTTTCTGCCACGAATCCTGCGAAGTTGACCGGATCTTTAGCTGAGCTGTACGGCGGAGCATAAGCAAGTTCCAGTTCGCCCAATTCGGGAGCTTTCAATCCGTTACGCATGGCACAGGCGATGGCATCAATGCGTTTATCCACGCCTTTACTGCCCACGATCTGCGCGCCGAAGATCATACCGTCATCGCCGAAAAGCAATTTCAAGGTCATTCGGGTTCCGCCGGGATAATAGGAGGCATTGCTGTTGGGATGCAGATAGAGTTTTTTATATGTCCTGCCGTTTTGCCGGAGTGCTTTTTCCGTCAGTCCCACAGAGGCGGCAGTCAGGCGGCCGATTTTGACGACACTTGTGCCGAAACTGTTACGGTAAACTGATTTTTTGCCGGCAATATTGTCGGCAGCGATGCGGCCCTGTTTATTGGCAGGTCCGGCAAGAGGCACGGCTGAAAACGCATTTTCTGCACATTCATTGCGTTCAACAACATCTCCGGCAGCAAATATATCCGGATCAGAGGTTTGCAAATGCCCGTCAACCTTGATATGCCCCCGGGGACCGCATTCCAGACCGCACTCTGCTGCCAGTGCGGAATTGGGCTTGACTCCGGTGGAAAGGATCACAGCATCGGCAAAGAGCTTATCGCCGCAATCCATCTCCACTTCCACACCATGATCCCGGGCAGTGTAATTTTTTACCGTACAGTTGTAGCGCACATGGATGCCGAGCCGGGCCAGCTCTCCGGCAAGAGGCGCTGCCATCTCCCGGTCAATAGTCGGCAGGACATGGTCTTCGCGCTGGATGACGGTGACTTTCAGACCTTTGGCTTTCAAATTTTCTGCGGTTTCCAATCCGATGAATCCGGCACCGACTATGATGGCACTTTGGGCATTTGCCAGACGGGTGTTGACATCTTCCATATTTTTGAATGTCCAGAGGTTGAAAACATTTTCAACATCGCTTTTTTCATTGGGAGTTGCGCCAGTGGCGATCAAAAGTTTATCGTAGGATTCTTCGTACTCCTGACCGTTTGCACGGCAGACTGCGCATTTCTTCGCCCGGTCAATACGGATGACTTCGCACCCGGTACGCACTTCAACATTGAACCAGGAGGCAAATTTCTCCGGCTCCATGACCAGCAGATCCTTTTTTTCGGGGATCACGCCCCCCAGATGATAAGGCAGTCCACAGTTGGCATAGGAGATAAAGCGGCCTTTTTCCAAAAGCAGGATCTTGCAATTTTCATCAAGTCTGCGCAACCTTGCTGCCGCACTTGCGCCTGCGGCAACTCCACCGATAATGATTAATTTCATTAAAAATCACCTTCCAGTTATATATTTTTTATTCCAACAGCCGTTCTCTGATGCGTTTTTTCCGTTATTATTTTTTTCTGAATCGCATTCGGTTCACCGGAGATTGAAACAGTAAAGGGCAGTGCCAATAAAGCAACTAAAAGTCATTGAAATATAGCGTCCCCTCTTCATAAATTGTTTCGTTGTCCGTTGTAATATAACATGTTTACATAATATTGTCAATAGAAATTTTTATTTTTTATCAACAGGAAGTCTTAAACATAAAGTTATTGTAATGCAGACATACCTTGAATTGTTATATTAACAGTTGAAAAACGAATTATATCGATCCGGCTGAATATGACCGTTTGGAATCATTATGCAGGGAACTGTACATCACGATGATTTCTTCCATCAACACCGCCAAAGGTAATATAAAATAAAATCTCCCCAAATTCTCCGCTATAAGAGGTCACCAGACCTCCGCCGGAGTATATACAATCTGCTGAAAACGGAGTTGGAAAGGTTGCAAAAACAGGGCAACTCTGGCGGCAAACAGGAGCGTAGTTGAACAATGAGCCGACCAAAGGAACAAGAGCCGCGACACGCCCCTTTCCGGCAAAGAAAACGGCGACACCGTTTTACCGATGCCGCCGCACAGAACGGTCAAAGGAATTGTTAGAGCAGTTCCTTTTCCTGCTTACTCTCCGTGCCGGGTGAAATCCTCCAGCAGTTTCCGCCAGTGATCTTCGCCCTCATAGCGCAGGAGGCGGACCAGTTTGCCGCGCAGGACCTCGTGCCGGGGCGCCGCCTCGCCCGCTTCGCAGGGACGGAGGTCGCCGGGTCCGGCTTCGCCGCGTTCCAGTTCGTCGAGTTCGACATAGCCGTAACGGGCCGCCTCGCGGAAGACATCGGTCAGCATGACGACTTTGCCGGATGATTTCAAAACGGCAAGGTCATGGATCCGGAAGCGGTGTCCGGGAAGGAGTTCGCCGGCGTTCCAGCGAAGACGGGTGAGTAGCGAACGGTAATTATTCATACAGAAATCCTTTATATTCTTGTTTCAGGCATTGATATTTGCTGTTGCCGGAAAGAAAAATATACAGCACTCCATTTCCGAAATTATTTCCGTTCCCCAGTAAGGCAACGCTCAACAGATAATCATGTTTACCGTCACCGTTGAGATCGGCTTTCCATGCAGAAGCATTTAATTCGCAAACCTCATCTGGAAGCGAGAGGGTTTTACCGTCAATGTTGAGTTTTTTGCCAATATGGAAGATCCTGTTTCCCCATTGACTGGCTTCTCCCTCTATGGCAAAATCACACTCCGGCAAAGTTGAGGAACATCCGCTGAGCAGTGCCGCGATGATGAATAAAAGCAGATTTTTCATCCGATAATACGCTCCAGACTGCCGGTTTCAGCATTGTATTCTTCAACCCTCGACCCCATTTGCAGCGAAACCGTGCCGCAGGAAAGTTGAATGCCGTCTGCCCGGCGGTCAATGGTTCGGATGTAGTGGCAATTACCGCAGCGGTAGATCTCCACCCGGTCGCTGCGCAGAGCGGCAAAAAATGTGCCGTCGCAGGCAACGGCCCGCAAATCAGACAAAGTTACGCAGTTGCGGTAACTGCCGTTTTCATAGATTTCGATACGGTCATTGTTCTTTTTGGCGATGTAAGACATAGTGTTTCTCCTTTATGCGTTTATGGTTATAAAAACGGTTTGTCTCTTTTTGAAATCAGGTATTTTCTGATCTGTCAATTCCAGTTGGATCAGCGAACGGATATTCTGTACTTTTTTCAAACCCATCGGGGTAGGCGTAAAATCGGCGACAGGCATATCAATATCAATTTTATCATTCATGCCATCGGTAAGAATTCCATGCTCTATCTTTTCCAGAAGAATTTCTGCTTCTGAAATATATTCTCTGACCGGAACGGCGAGATAATACACTTTGGGGTCGTTGTCATCTTCCGATTGGGTAATGCGCCAGCGGGCAACATCGCCGAAACGCATGGAAAGAACCGGCTGAAAAACTCCGGCACACCAGGGGTTCCCGCATACACAAGTCAAACTTTCGTATTCGCCGCTGCGGAGAACGGATTTGATAACTTCCTCAAAATCCACCCCCTGACGGTGGTCGATACGACTGTCTGTTATTGTCCATATACGCTGGGAAGTTTCCAGTTTCAATAGGGGGTGATCAAGTTCAAGTGATACTTTTTCCCCATACGGAGTAAAGTCGTGCTTCATCAGAAAATCCAGATGCTCCGGCGGCGCAATACAGCAGCGTTCCGCCTGACGGTAAAGCGTTTCCAGCCAATGATCGGAATTCAGATCAAGTGTGTATCCCCCCTCTGATTCCGGCAGTCCCTCCCATGACGGCAGACGCATATAGCAATAATCCAGTATTGCATAACGCATAAGATTGCCATACGGCTGCTGAAAATGGCGGTGTTTAAGCGGATCAAGTTCCCAGAGATATTCCAGCATACGCATATCGCCGTGCATGATCTGTTGATAGAGGAAGTGCTTCTGAACAAGTTTTTCATCCTCTCCAAAATCGTAATACGGACGGAGCAGTTCGAGGATCTCATAGCCGCAATCCGGCACGATTTGCCAATAGCCTTGCTCAAATGGTACGTCTTCATCTCTGTCATGATCATAAAGAGCGTTCAGAATAGAACCAAGTTTCGGGTAAATGCGATCCGACAGCGGGATATGCTGGCGTTTTACTTTGCGGAGCAGTTTTTTGACCGCCTCAACATTATGCTCTCCGATACTGCTCAAAAAATCATAAACACTGACTTTATCCATATCGATACCCTTTTGATTATTTTGATTGGTACACCCGCAGGGACTCGAACCCTGAACCTTTTGGTCCGGAACCAAATGCTCTATCCGATTGAGCTACAGGTGCGTGATTTACACTTGATAATGGCAGAAAAAAGATGAAGTCTGACAGTTATTTTTCAAAAAACGCTATTTTTCCATAAATTTCCGGAAGGTGGAGTATTCCGGTTCCTGATGAAGCATGAAACGGACCAGCATCTTCCGGAATTCAGTGGTATAATAGTTGGGATCGATCCCCGGGAGATCATACACTGCGTTCCGGGAAAGAAGAAGTTTTGCCGCAGCAGGGATATCGGGATTGAACCAATCTTCCCAATCTGAATAATACGCTCCCGGCAGAGGACCGATCAAAACGGCAAGAGCCGTATTGCCCCAATAATCCTTGATATTGATATCAGGATCGTGTTCCAGAAGAAGTTTGAACATGGCAAAGGAGTTATCATTTGTAAAACGGACATTCTGAATTGCGCGGGCAGCAATAATAAGCGGAGTCTGTCCGTTGTGGTCAACGGCGTTGATATTGCGTCCGCGGTCCAGTTCCTTTTTAACGGTTTCAAGATCTCCGTTCCGGACTGCGGCAAAATCGAAATCGCCGTCCTTTGGCATATATTCACAGAGCAGATGGGAAACCTCGAAATCGACGGCATAGCCGATGGGGGCAATACCGTGGATATCTCTGCGGATAAGAATACTGTCGTCGCCGAAGGGAAACTGCAGCAGTGCTTCCAGAACGGCATAGCCCTCCATAGAGTCTTCATTTGCCTTTTTTACTGCGGCATGAAACGGAGTTTGAAAGTCATCCTCATCGTTGACCAGTTCCTCCACGCAGCAGATACCGTACTTGCCGAAAAGCTGATCAAGACACGACAAAACTGCCTTTTCGTCGCACGCTTCGATCGCCTGAAATAACGCCTTGACATTTTGTTTCATAAAAAAACCTCCTGTGTTTTTGGTTTACAGGAGGTATATGGCAGAAAAACAGCAGTTTCTGACAGATGTGATGAAGGAAATGATTTTTTTCGAGAACGATAGGCCGAATAGGCTGCATAAGCCGGAGAGGAACAAGAAAATGAACCTATCCTGCCGATGAAGGTATATCAAGACCTATTGATTCACCTGATATTGTTTATTAAACTTTTTCCATTTTCCCCATCCCCAAATCATAAAATCTATTTTTTTAAGACGTGGGATATCTGAGAATTCCCTGAAGTTATTGTTGAAAATTTCCTCTATATCTTGGATTTCTTGCTCCTCATAGGCTTGTCCTAATGTATTGTACAATTCAACTTTGTTATTGTAGCCGGATGGTCTGAAAAAAGCATGGACAAATTTATCATATATTATGAATCGATCAGGTCTGTAAGTATGCAGCAGTTTTGATATGAAAGATAAATCATATCTCCTGTTGTTTGTAATATTTCTACGGCAATGTTCAAGAACAGCATTCAAGTCAACTTGATCAAAGTTAACATTTAGGATAAAATATTCAAAAACAGCATTTCGTCGATCTGTCGTTAATCCCTGTATTTTGTAAAATTCTTTGAAGAGATCAGTCCAATGATCATTATTCCCCTGCTTTAGTTGCATCAAGCGATGGTAGTATGGTATTCCGGAAGCGACAAAATATTTTATTTCACCTATGTTTCTCTTCAATTGCTTTAAATTGTCATCATAATTAACAGGCATCTTCCACATCCTTTCTCATTTGAGTTGCTGTTTTGTATTTCCCTTCCACGGCATTGCGGTAAAGTTTTCGCAGCGCAGGATAACGGCTGTAATCGTAATTTTCCGGTACGAGCGGGTAATGCTCCGGCTTCGTGCCGGTTGCGGCACAGTAGAGCGTTTTGCCCAGCGCGTAAAGGTCGCTTGCTTCATCGGAACGGAAATTTTTCTTTTCCGGATAAAATCCCGGCGTTCCGGAAAAACGTTTCGGGTTACGGAACGCAAGCGAACCGGTATCACCCAGACACCAGATACCGTTGATTTTGAAAATATTATCCGGCTTGATGTCGCGGTGAAGCAGTTTTTTGTTGTGCAGATACGCCAATGCCGAAAGGATATCCGCTGTCATCTGCAACAATTCCTTTTCTTCAAGATCGTTTTGTACCATACGGTTATACAGCGTGTGCGGAATGTATTCCTCTTTGCTCAAACTGTCTGCAAGCGGCATGGTGTAATAGATGCAGAACTCCGTCCTTCCCACATGTTCAACAGGGACAAGATGTTCATTTTTCAGCCTGCGGGCAAGAAACAAGCCGTCATATTCCAGATCAAAATTGCGGCGGTCTTCATTTTGCGGCTGAAATATTTTGAGTGCTTTGCAAACTCCGGTCGGATCTTCCGCCAGAAAAACCTCTCCGAAGTTTCCCTTGCCGATCATACCGGTAAGTTTGTATTCTCCTATCTTTTTTGAAACAGGATGCGGCACTTCTCCGCCGGGCAGCGGTGAAACTTTCCGCATGGCATTTTCAAGAAAAAATAAAAGCATCAAATCAACTCTTCCAACTCTTTTCTGCGTTCAGTCAGGAATTTGCGGCAGCGGCAGATCGCCTGATGTACGCTGTTTTGCGGCATATCAAGCTCTTGTGCGATTTGAACAACACCGATGCCATTGAGATACATCTGAAATGCCTCAATATTTCGCTTACTGGTACGGCTTTGAAGCAGAAGTTCCATTGCCTTTGCCTGAATTGCCTGTTCACGCTCTTCGCAAAAAGCATCCGCAAAATCCGCCAAAGCGGTATTCAGTTCCGGTTTGAATTCCTCTGTGACTGCGATATGCTTGTTTTTTCTGAAATAATTCCTGACAACAGTTTTTACCTGCCAGCCGAACCACCCGCGGAATGTCACTTTTTCCCCGGGGTGATATCGGGATGGTGTTTCAGGATCGAAATTCCCGATTTTTTTACACATATCAATCATAATTTGATGTGCCAGTTCATCGATGTCGCTCTCCGGAATATTGAAATAAGAACTCTTTATCACATTGCGAGCGTAGTTATAATAAGGTCTGTAAAATGCCAGCCACGCTTCCGGATCGTTGGCCTTGCAACGTTCGATCAGGGTTTTACGGGTCTTATAAGGAGAGATATTCGTAAAGTCGAACTGGTAGATTTTCGGCATGATCAAAATACTCCTGGAATGTTTTGATTTTTGTTTATTTACAATATACCAAAAAAATCAGACTTTTAAACAGTTTTTTGAAAATATTTGAATTTTTTTTACAAAAAGTGTCAAAATATCCTGATTTTGTGACATATCTTCAGTGAAATCAAAAAATCCCGGGAGGTTTTAATGACACAGACAAACGATATTTTTAACATCACTCCGGCGACCGCTGCCGCTTCAGCAGGAGATTGGCAGGAAGTGGAGAAACTGCTTGCCGCAGGAGCAGATGTCAAACGCTGCAGTCTTTTCGGGCAGAACGCTCTTTATTTTGCCCTGATTGATGGAAAATTTGAATTGGCTGCAAAACTTTATGATGCCGGAGCAAGACTGGATGAACTCGCAGACAACGGAAACAGTCACTCCATTCTGACCAAAATCGCCGAACTCCGCCGTACCGGCAGAGATATTTTTTCTTCTTCAGAGAAATCTCTTGCCCAACTTTGCGCAAACGGTTCTTACAAGGAAGCAGAAACGCGTATTTTTGCGGCAACTCCAACGGACTGCAGTGCGGCACTGGCTGAACTTATCCGCAACGGCAAATATCTGCCGGAAGAAAATCTTGTCCTCGCAGAAAAACTCTTTCAGTATGGGGGTAAGGCGGATAAAAAATTACTGCAAAAATATGCCGGACTCAAACCGGAACAACTTCGTAATCCGGAGTTTTACACCGCAAAGATGTATGATTTTATCAAATTTTACCAAAAGGAGGATATTTGATGAGTATGATAAACGATTTCTGCAATGTTTGTCTTGAAAATGATTTCGATGACATCAGGATCAACGGCAATGTTCTGAATTGCGATGTCCGCAGTTTTGCCAACCGTTATCATTTGCAGGCTGTTCAAAAAAAGAGTACATTGGAATTGTTTCTTGAAGACAACGTTCCGTTTGATGTCACTCCGGAAGTGTTGGATTTTCTGAAAAATCACGGAGAAATGTCTTATCCTGTTTGCCGCACTGTCCGCAGTACAGATGAAATACAGGATAAACTTGATGAACTGCAGTCCGCCGCCGATGATCTTTTGGGCTTCTGTCGTGATCTGGCTGAACGCCGCCACACAGAAGTTTCCGCAGAAAGTGCTTTTCAGTGCAATTTCTCTTTGCGTGATACTCCGCAGGAAATTGCCCAACTTGATCCCCGTGCGGCGTATGAAATGCGTGCCAAAAGAGTCCTCTGGTATCCTTCGGCAGGGAAAGATTTCCGTGATCTCATTTTCTGCTCCGGAGAATATCCGGGGATCGATATCACTCCGGAGTTATTTGTCCATACCGACTGTATGCCGGATTTTGATTTGGATACTCCGGGAACTGTATATAAAGATCGTCACACTGCCGTTACGCTTTATAAAGAAAGAGAATTTGACCGTCTGACCGTTCCGCAGATGGAGTTCGCCCATTGGAAAAGTCATGATGCCGGAAGAATTATCCTTTACCGTGCGGAAATTATTTCAGACCGTTTCGGAAAAATCGAACAGCATCTTCTCTATGTTGTTTGCGAAAACGAATGGTTCGCCGCAGAATTTCTGATCCCGAACCGCATTGCAGTTGAAACCGTTTGCCGTGTGCGTTACGGTTCAGGTTTCGGCGGTGCGGCGGCATCCGGGGCGTGGCTGCTCAATACTTTGAAAATATTGCATACACGTTATTTTATTTCCGATCCGCTCCCGGAGATGCAAGACGGCGATTATGCTGTTATGAAAAAATATCCCCAGTTAGCGGGAGAATGCGCAGAATTTGAACCGCAACAGGAAATCGATGGAAAGATCTGGTCAAACCACGGAGATGTAACTGTTTATGCAATTCGATGATGAAAAACTTGCTGTGAAATTCTGCAAGCAGGCATTCAATAATATGGAGCATCTGTTGAAAAGCCGCCGCATCGGCTGTTTTCTCTGCGGTTACATCTTCATTTATGACGGAACAGAAGACACGGAACCCATGACCATCGACGGTAATTGCGGAATGTGTCCGGTATGTGACAATTTTTCTCTCTTCGGGGATGCCTCCGGAGAGTTCTCCCGCTCCGAATTGTGGGATTGTTCGGCTTATTTGCAGATGCTGCGCACTGACGGGGCAAAAGAAATTCCGCCTGAAATAAAATTGTTTCTGGACTGCAGTTTCAATACCGGAAGGATCCGGCAATGTTTCCTTGCCCGCTGTGTAAGCTGCGGTGCAAAAATTACTCCCGAATCGCCAATGTTCCTTGATATATTCAATGAGCCTGTACCGGATGATAGAACATTTTTATGTTGTGAATGTCTTGCCCCTACGGTGATCCCGGTAAAAAAATAAACACAGAAAAAGAAGAAAAATAATGAATTTGTTTGAAAAACTTGAAGCAGTGGTGCCGTTTGGGGCGGCTCGGATGCCGCTGCCCCAAATCCCTCCCGGGGCAGCGGCATCGTTACTCAGATTTCGCGGTAGTTCCCGAGGAATACGAATTCGTCATTTTCCAGAGAAAGCGCGGTCAGCAGTGCCCGTACGTCCGGGTCATTGACGGAGGCTTCAAAGTCAAAGTAGAACATGTATTCAAAGTTTTTGCCGGGAATGGGACGGCTTTCCAACTTGCAGAGATTGAGTCCGAGCAGCGAAAAGCGTTCCAGCAGACCGTTCAGCGCACCGGGCTGGTGAGGAAGGGTGGTCATAATGCTGATCCGGTCGGCTCCGGGATAGATCTCCGGCGTTTTGGAAATACAGATGAAACGGGTGTAATTGTAGTCGCTGTCCTGAATGGAGGTTGCCAATGCCGTCAGATGATAGTGGTCCACGCAGCTGATGTCGCCGATCGCCGCCGCGTCGTTTCTGCCGGACTCCGCCACCAGACGTGCCGCCTGTGCAGTGGTCGAACAGGTGGTCAGTTTGACTCCGGGAAGTTCTTTTTCCAGAAAGATCCCGCACTGTTTCAGGGCGTGTTCGTGTGAAAACACCTCTTTGATGCCGTTCAGACGGGTTCCGGCGTTGACCAGCAGAGCGTGACTGATCGGCAGACGGATACTGCGGACGATGCTGAAATTGTGTCCGCGCATGAGGTCGCAGACGGCGGCGACGGTCCCCGCGGTGGAGTTTTCGATCGGCAGGATACCGTAGCGGCACAACCCCTGTTCAACCGCCTGAAAAACGGCCTTGAAACTGTTGAAGTAGGTGATGTCCGCCAGTGAGAAAAGACGGTCGGCGGCGACCTGGGCGTAGGCTCCGGGGATGCCGCAGCAGCCGACGCGGGCGGATTTCGGAAAAAGTTCCGATGTGTTTTTCAGTGACTCCAGAAACTGTTTGTTCAATTTGGAGTCCTGTGAAACGATCCGCCGCTGTTCCGCCTTGCTCAATTCAAAGAGTGTGCGGAAAAGCATACAGGTACTGTCTTCCAGCCCCTTGGGGGCTTCGGAACGCAGACGGACAAGGATCTCCCGTTCCCGCTGGGGATTTTCGATCGGGAGATTATTCTGCCGTTTGCTTTCGCCGATCGCCTTGGCTACATTCATGCGCTCTTCAAAGAGGCGCAGTATCTCGTGATCGATCCGGTCGATTTCGTTGCGGCTGTTTTTCAAAACATTGCTCATTTTGCACCTCACAGATTGCCGCAGCACTCTTTCAGAGTGCGGAGTTTTCCGGCAAGTTTGTCGAATTCAGGCATGGTCAGCGACTGGGGGCCGTCACAGAGAGCCTTGCTCGGATCGTTGTGGACCTCGATGATAAGTCCGTCCGCACCGGCGGCGACCGCCGCCATGGAGAGCGGTGCGACGAAATTGGAACGTCCGGCGGCGTGGCTGGGGTCGATGATGACCGGCAGGTGCGACAGGATCTTCAAAGCGGGAATGGCTGAAATATCCAGCGTGTTGCGGGTGTAGGTTTCAAAGGTGCGC